>JACDCA010000047.1 GCA_013694635.1 Acidobacteriota bacterium
CGTGCGTCCGGGCATTCGCAAGGAGTGCGGCGAACAGAAACCCCTGCATGACCACTTCGGCATTGGGATACCGGGCAAACCAGACCGTCACGACGTTGAACGCGAGCAGCGTGGCGGCCGCGAATGCGGCCAGGCGGCCGAACAGGCGGGCACCGACGAAGTACACGGCGAGCACGCCAAGAGTGGCCCAGAAGGGTGTGACGTTCCGGCCCCCGCGGAGGCCGTCGAGCCCATAGCCAATGGCGATGGACATGGGAAACAGATGCGGAAACTGACCGACCGTCACCCCGGCGTCGGGGTCCTGCAGAGGGAAACCCATGAACCGGATGCCGTAGTAGTCCTGCCGCGCGAGTCCTTCAGAATCTTTGTGCTGCGGGAAGAACAGGTCGCGCGCAAATGCCGGTACTGATGCGACGACTGGTTCCGTGATGCGAAGCGAGCCCCGTTGGGCGATCTGCGTCCCCTCGTTGAAATACGTCCCAGGGTCCTTACCTCCCATGACGTACTCCGCGGCCGGGATGAACCGTGCGCCGCACACGAGTGCGAGCGTGAGCGGCAGCAATGCCGTCATCGACACGTGCGAGACCGCGCTCAGCCGGAGTCTCGCGCGCGCTGCCACGATGAGAGCCGCGATCAGGAGGGCATTTGCGAGAAGAAGACGGTCGAACCGGTACAGATCTGCGGCCGCGAGAGCGAGCCCCGCGGCAACGGACCACGCGGCACTCAGTACGACTGCCCAGAAGACGCGTTCCTCCGGGTCGAGCCTTGCGCGGCGCTCACGATCGAGCCAGGGAAGGCGGAAAAGAATCACTCCCGGCAGCCACGCGACGAGAAGCAAGGCGCCGAGTTGTTGGGGGATTGTCACTCGTCAGAACTGAACACTGATGCGATGATCACCTGGATTGTATTGTGACCCGACCCCACTGGCTCGCGCGAGTGGATAACCACGCCTCAACGCACCCGCGCCGAACCGGGCTATGGCTTGCGCTGGGTGTCGGTCTCACCTGCCTCTTCTCGGCGGGAGGCAGCATGACCACAACCGATGCCGTCATCGCATACGACGTCACGCGCAGCATCGTGGAACGCGGGTCGATCGCCATGACCGGCGAGGTTCCGGGCTATGCGCCCTACCGAGGTGTCGATGGTCGGCAATACTCGCCGTTCGGCATCGCGCAATCGATCTGGAACGTTCCATTCTACGTGGCGGGACGGCGCGCGGCCGACGTCATGGGGGGCGGTAAAGCGACGGCCCAGACGATTCCGAAGGCAGTTGTTGCCCTGGGAACCGTCCCCGCGGTTGCGCTTCTTGCCTGGGTCTGCTTTCAGATTGCCCTCGCGCTGGGGGCGGTTCCGATCGCCGCGCTTCGGGCGGTGCTCCTCCTCATATTTGGTACGTCCCTGTGGCCCTACAGCGGATTCGGTTTCAACCAGCCGCTCACGGCACTGTTTCTGTGGTCCGCTGTCTTTTTCGCGATCGACGCACGCACCCGGTACTCGGGGCTGGTGGCGGGCGTGTGCGCCGGGCTGGCGATTCTCACGCGCCACGAGATGCTCATCGCGGCGGTGCTCATCGGCATGTACGTCGCGATGCGCTCATGGCACAAGGATCGCGCATTCACGGCGCTCTATGCCGCCGGCCTTCTGCCTATGATCGCGGCCTGGTGCTGGTTGAACTGGTGGCGGTTCGGACATCCTTTCGAGTCCGGATATTTCCGCGATCAGACGCCGGGATTCGGCAGCTCCATCTGGGCGGGCGGTGCCGGCCTGCTGCTCAGTCCTTATGCATCGTTGATCGTGTACTCGCCCGTGGTGCTGCTCAGCGTCGCGGGCCTCCGCGCATTGTGGCGGCGCGATCGGTCCGCCACTCTGTTATTTGCCACGTTGTTCTTCGGCTACTTCGTTTTTTATGCGTCGCTCGGGAACTGGATGGGCGGCCGGTCGTACGGCCCACGCTACCTGGTGCCACTGCTGCCTGCCCTCGTGCTGCCGCTGGCATTCTGGTCCCCTTCACGCCGGTGGCGATACCTTGTCGTCGGCGTTGCGACGCTCAGTGTGCTGGTGCAGATTCCGGGAGTCGCGGTCGACTATTCCAAAGTGCGCATGGAATCCGCGCGCGCGGGTGAAACCGTCGCGCAGGACATGCGATGGGGTTCCATGCCCCTCCTGTTGAACGCACGCGCAACGGTCTTCAACGGCCACCGGGCCGTCCGGTATCTTGCCGGCCGCGACGGTGCGCCCAGCGTTGCGATCGGCCAGAACGACCTGTCGACCGCCCTCTCGTTCAGCCTCGACTTCTGGTGGCTGTATCTGGCCTATGTCGGCATCATTGACCGGCTGACGGCCCTGGTGGTTGCGCTGGCTCTAGCCGCGTCAGCCGCGGTCGCGCTTCGAATGGCGTGGGTGACCGCCTCTCGTGCGTCGAGTGTTATGAGCGGTGAGCGAGCGTAGAGAGAACCTCAGCAACCTTCGCGACTGCTTCGGCGGGGAGCGCCGGGTAAAGGGGCAGTGAGAACACTTCGGCACAAACCCGATCCGCGATCGGGCACTGGTCCGGACTGACCTCCGCCAGCGCCGGCTGGCGTGGGATCGGTATCGGATAGTGAATCAGCGTTTCGACGCCGGCCGCGTTCAGCCTCTCCTGGACGACAGCGCGCTGAGGGCTGAGCACGGGGAACAGGTGATAGACGTGACCAGGATCACATTCACGGGGAACGGTGATCATCGGCCCCGACTGCAGGGCAGAGCGATACGCCTGCGCAAGCGCGCGACGGCGCGCCGTCCAGCGGGGGAGGAAGCGCAGCCGGGCCCGAAGAATCGCCGCCTGGATTTCGTCGAGACGCGAATTCACGCCGAACTCCGCGTGATGGTACTTATCGGATTGCCCGCCGTTCCGCA
>JACDCA010000048.1 GCA_013694635.1 Acidobacteriota bacterium
GCTTCATGTACATGTCGAAGCCGATGGCGTCGATATGGCCGCTCTGCTCTCCGCCGAGGAGGTTGCCAGCGCCGCGAATCTCGAGATCGAGTGCGGCGACGCGGAACCCGCTTCCGAGGTCGCTGAACTCCCTGATCGCTGCAAGGCGCTTTTTCGCCACCGTCGAGAGCGTTTCTTCCGGGGGGATCATCAGATAGGCATACGCGCGCCGATCGGATCGGCCGACGCGCCCTCGCAGCTGATACAACTGGGCAAGGCCGTACCGGTCCGCGCGGTTGACGATCATCGTGTTCGCATTGGGGATGTCGAGCCCGTTCTCGATGATCGTCGTCGCCAGCAGGACGTCGTACTTGTGGGCGACAAAATCCACCATGACGCGCTCGAGCTCTTCCTCCCCCATCTGGCCGTGCGCCACCGCCACCTTTGCCTCGGGCACGAGCCGCGTGATCAGGTCGCCGAGCGAATAGATGGACTCCACGCGGTTGTGGACGAAATACACCTGCCCACCCCGCTCGAGCTCCGTCCGGATCGCCCGCGAGATGACCTCCTGATCGAACTTCATGACGTTGGTCTGGATCGAGAGCCGATCGCGGGGCGGCGTCTCGATCACCGACATGTCGCGGATGCCCGCCAGTGACATGTTCAACGTCCGCGGAATCGGTGTCGCCGTCATCGTCAATGCGTCGACGCGCTTGCGGATCTGCTTGACCCTCTCCTTGTGCGCAACGCCGAAACGCTGTTCCTCGTCCACCACGAGCAGCCCGAGGTCCCTGAAGACCACGTCCTTCGACAGCAGGCGGTGTGTGCCGACGATGACGTCGACTTTGCCGGCGGCGAGATCCTCGAGAGTCTGCTTCTGTTCCGCCTTGGTGCGGAAGCGGCTGACCATGTCGATCCGCACCGGGAAGGCAGCGAACCGGCTCTTGAGGGTCTTCATGTGCTGGAACGCAAGGACTGTTGTCGGTGCGAGAACGGCTACCTGCTTGCCGACCATTGCCGCCTTGAATCCCGCGCGCATGGCGACTTCGGTCTTTCCGTATCCCACGTCGCCGCACAGGAGCCGGTCCATTGGCGTGGGCGACTCCATGTCGGCCTTGATGTCGGCGACGGCCGTTTTCTGGTCGGGCGTCAGCTCCCACTCGAACGCGTCTTCGAATTCCTGCTGCCAGTGCAAATCGGGGCTGAAGGCATGCCCGGGCATCGCCCGCCGCGCCGCATAGAGCTTGAGGAGCTCCTCGGCCATGTCGCGCATGGCCTTCTTGACGCGTGTCTTCGCCTTCTCCCACGTCGTCCCGCCAAGCTTGTCGAGCGCCGGTCGCGCCGCACCGGTGAATCTCTGGACGAGATCGAGGCGCTCGACCGGCACGAAGAGCTTGTCTTCGCCGAAGTACCGGAGCTCCATGAACTCCTGCGTCTCCATGCCGAGCTCGATGCGCTTCAAGCCGACGAACATCCCGATCCCGTGATCGACGTGCACGACGAGATCGCCGACCTTCAGGTCTCGAAAGTCCGACAGGAACGTACGCGTGGCAGATCGGCGGCGCTCGTGGGTCTTGCGTTCTTCATCGAAGACATCCGCTTCGGCCCAGAACTGGAGACCGGCATCGGGAAGGCGGAAGCCGCGTGACAGATGTCCGACAGCGACAAGCACCGCGGCGGTCCGCGAGTCGTCGGATTTGTCCACGGGAACGGCGAATACGTCGTAATCGGCCAGCAGTTCGACCGTCCGCTCGGCGCGCCCGTGCGTGTTGGCGACAAACACGATCGCGTCTCCGCGCCCGCGCGCCTTGCGGATCTCGGCGACCCAGTCCTGGACGCGGCCGCCGAATTCCTGCGTCGGTTGACAGGCGATGTGGACAGGCTGGTCGTTCGACTCTTCGATCGCCAGCGTCTCGAGCGCGGTCCCGTCCTTCAACCACTCCGCGGCTTCATCCCACGAGAGCACGAGCGCTTCTGGCGGCGCCGGCTTGGTCCCTTTCGCCACCGCCTCCTCATAGCTCGCGCGAATCTGCGCCGTGAGCTTTTCTCCCTGCGCCCGCACTTCGTCGGGCTCGGAAACGAACACGTACGGACGCCCGTGGGCCCATAGGTATTCGAATACGGTCGCGGACCGATCCGACCCGTCGCCGCCGGCGTCGGGCAGAAGGTCCTGCAGCGGGACGATCTCCGCCTGGCCTATCCCGCCGGTGGACCGCTGCGTGCCGGGATCGTAGGTGCGAAGCGATTCGAGGGTGTCGCCGACAAACTCGAGCCGCACGGGTTGATCGGCGCCGGCGGGAAAGAAATCGACGACGCCACCGCGGACGCAGAACTCCCCTGACTCGTCGACCGGATCCTGCCGCGTATAGCCGGCCGCCGCCAAAAGGTCTCCGAGGTCCGTCGGCGACAGATCCTGGCCCGGCCTGATCGTCAGCGACGTCGCCTCAACGTGTTGGGGCGCGCTTACGCGCGGCAGAAGCCCGGGTGCCGATGCAACCGCGATGCGCGCCGTTCCGTGCGACAGCCCGTGCAAGGCGCGGGCGCGCGCGGAGGCGATCTCGAAATGCGGCGCCATACCACGGTAGGGATCGACTTCGTGGGATGGGAACGGAAGAACGGCCTGCTCGACCTCCGCGTCGGAAAGGCCCTCGGACGCGGCGAGAAAAAACCGGGTGTCAGTGGTGAATCGCTCGACGTCCGCATCCGTCGGGACGACGAGCAGCACCCGATCGCGTGCCGCTGCGCCCGCGACAAACATCGCCTTAGCCGGCGGGACCAACCCCGTCACCCGCGCGGCGCGCACACCAATGCCCAGCCGGCTGAAGGACTTCTTCAGCAGGGCTCGCAGCGCGAGCGACGTGGGAGCAAACGTGGCCACTTGTCAGTTTCTAACAGGAGATCAGGAAATCAGGAGCAACTCCTTACAAGGGCAGCGCCTTTATTCTCTCGACAATGGCGGAGGTGGAAAAGCCCTGCTCCACCGGGACGCGCACGACTCGTCCGCCGCGCGCCTCGACTGTGTCTCGACCGACGATCGCCTCCTCGGCCCAGTCGGCCCCCTTCACGAGTACGTCAGGCTGCACAGCCTTGATGATCTGATCGGGAGTGTCTTCGTTGAAGATGACGACGGCATCGACCGGCTCGAGGGCGGCAAGGATTTCGGCGCGCTCGTCCTGAGAATTGATCGGCCGCTCCGGACCTTTGTTGCGCCGCACCGACGCGTCGCCGTTGAGACCGACGACGAGGACGTCCCCGAGCGCGCGGGCTTGCCGCAGATACCTGATGTGCCCGGGGTGAAGGATGTCGAAGACCCCGTTGGTGAAGACCACCCGACGGCCGGCACGGCGCTGCGCGTCGGCGAACGCAGTCGCCTCAGCTCGCGTCATCGATGACGCTGTCTTTCGAGAACACCATCGCGTCGGAGAACTCCCACTGGTGCGCGGGACGGTAAATCCCGACGTCCTTCGTCCTCGATTTCACGCGGAAGGTATAGAGCAGCCGGTGGTAATCGAATGGATACCCGTCGAGCTTGTGGACGGCGACATCCAGCTTATAGGTGCCTTCGACCATGTCGAGGCTTTCGATCGTGAAGCGCGCCGTCGCGTCGCCGTGGATCTTGACCGCCCTGAACTGCTCGATGCTCGTGTTCGTGCCATAGCAGCAGATCCCTTCGGCGTTGAACAGGCCGATGCCGACGACGAAGTCGTCCATGACGAGGGGCGAACGCAGGG
>JACDCA010000049.1 GCA_013694635.1 Acidobacteriota bacterium
GTTCAGGAACAGCTGCGCATCTCCGGTGTCGCGACCCCGGGTCGAGAGACCGATCGTGCCCGGCGCGTGCGACCTGCTGCTGATCTCATCTCGAAGGAAGGGGCCGTCGCCCGCGTATTCATTCGCAGCGGGGCTGCCGCCCTGGACGACGAAGTTGGGGACGACGCGATGGAAGGTGAGGCTGTCGAAATAGTTCGCGTTCGACAGGCGTAGAAACCGGACGGCGGTAATAGGTGCGACGTCGGGATCGAACTCGAGTTCGACGTTTTTCCCGGTTTCCATCACCAGCACGGCCTGCCGGGTGTTCAGCGTCGCGATCTCCGAGGCGCTCGGGAGCGGCTGCGGCGGCAACGGCAGCGGCTGCGCCGTGTACGACAAGCCCGTCAACGCCGTCATCGCGTCAGCGGCCGCCATCGCAACCTTTGGATCGAAATCCCGCAACAGCAGGATGAGGGCGTCGTGAACGTCGCCGCCGCCGAACTCGCGCAGCCGCTGGATCAACGCCAGGCGGGTGTCGCGCGACGTCTCCCTTTTCTGGGCAGTGACGCGCCTGAGGGCATCGGCGAGGGCGAACGTCATCGCCCGCGTCGGCGTCAATCCTTTCGATTCCGTCGCCGCCGTCAGGAGCAGCTGATAATCGCCGCGGGCGAGCGCCGCGAGAAAGTGTGCTTCGGCGCCGTTTCCCCTGAGGCGCTTCAGAGGCGCGAGTGTGGCTTCGCGCACGTTGTCGTTGGCGTCGTCGGCAAGCCGCCCCAGCGTCGCAGCATCATTCAGAACGTCGGCCGCGCGTGCGGCATACATGCGCACCTGCCAGACAGAGTGCCTGGCGTGCGATCGCAACGGGATCTCTGCGTTCGCCGGAGAGAGCTTGGCCAGCGCCACCAGCGCGTGCGCCTCTCGATGCCATCGTCCAGTATCCGGAGGCGTGCGGGCCTCGGCGACGAGTCTGAGCACGGCGTTGTCATCGCCGCGGCAGGCGTCGCCAAGTGCATCGATTGCTGCCAGCGCGACGTGCGGATTGGCGTCGTTGAGCATGTCAATCAGCGGCACGCACCCGTCGCTCTTCGCGTGCGTTCGCGCGTACCCGCGAACAGCTTCGTACCTCACGAAGAACACCGTGTCGCTCATCGCCCTGCGCAGGTGCCCGGCGCGTTCCGCGCCGGCGATCGGGGACGCGCTGCTGCCGAGCACGCTGACGGCGATTCTCCGGAGGTGATCGTCGGGAGACTGCAGGCTGAACAGCAGCGCGTCTTCGTCGACCCCTCGCGCGGCGACGAGGGCCTGGAGGGCTCTGGCCGGGGATGGCGCCTCCGCGCGCGTCACGCCCGGCGCCTGCCCTTTGACGTGGCCGCGGAGGATCGCGATCAGGTCGTCGGAGGGTGGAGACAGCTTGAAGTGCAGGCGCGTAAGAATCTCAGCCGCGGCAACGCCACCGCCAGCGGCAAGGCCGTCATCCCCCTGCTTCCTCCGGGCAACCGAGAGCTCCTTCGAAAGCGTGAGCACCTGCCGGACCAGCGTGTCCGCGCGGTTCACCTGCTCCGCGCGTTCGAACGGCAGGCGCGCGATGGAACGAATGATCTCCCGAAGCGTGGCAGGGTCTTTCTCGAAGGCCAGGGCGCCTGCAAGTGCGGTGAGCACCCCTTCCACGTGGCCGCCGCCGGTGTCGAGCGGAAGCCTCTCACCGCGCATCGCCTGTGCGATCGAGAACGCGGTTACGCCGCGCACGGCGGCGCTCGAGTCTCGCAGACCAGGCAGCAGCGTGGGAACGAGATCGCGCCGTTCGAGGCGTCCGAGCGCGCGGATCGCCGCCCTCTGGACGTCGGTGTTCGGGGACGTGGTAGCAGCGACGAGGATCGCGAGTGCCTGGGGAGTCGGTGCCCGGGTGTCCTCGGCGGCGAGAACCGCTACGCCCTGCGGAGAGCTGACGACGCCAGCGCCCCGTTGCAGCGGGCCCTGAGATGCCAGCGCGATCGAGAAAAGAAGCGGGTAAGAAAAGAGGTTCAGGCCTGGCGTCTCCGGCCCGAATACTCCAGCATCTGCGTCGTCAAGTCCAGCGGGTAGGAGATGCTGACGTCGGTGATCTCGCCGTCGGCGCTCGTGACGGGTTCGAGCCGTGGCTGGACGAACCCGGTGTAGGACGGCATGTTCAGGCGATCGACGCGAGCGACGATCTCGTCGCGCAGCGCTGGATCGAAATGAACGCCGTAGGTCTCGAACAGCGCCTTCGCGGCCTCGTAGTCTCCCTGCGCCTTGATGTGCTGCACGTCGGCAAGCAGTCGCGCGACGCCGGCATGGAAGGCAGCGGGGTCGGTCATCACGTAGTACGTTTTGCCGTCGCGCCTCCGGACCTCGATGGCCGTCGAGTTCGCCATCAGCCAGTGAACGATCATCTGGCGGTTGCGCATGTGGTCTTCTTCGATCTGGGTGCCTTCGCGCACTCGGCGGAGCTGCACGAGTGCGTTGCGCGCGTACCCTTCGTACTCCGCGAGCACCACTTCCTCGTGGTCGGCAGCCTCGACGATCCCCAGGTCGACGATCTTGCGATCCGCGACGAAGTACAGGGCCACCAGGTCCGCGCGCGTTTCCTCGAGCGCCGAGTACTGCTCCTTGAGCGCGTTCTGCGGCGCGCCGTTCAGGTGTTCCGCCACCTTCCCGGATGCGTGCCCGATCACCTCGTGCAGATCGGTCGTCAGTTCACTCGCGATGCGGCTCCATTTTTGGGCGCGGACCGCTTCTTCCTCCGTCCAGGCAAACTCCCTGCGGAACTCCGGCAGCGTCGAGCCCTCGTACGCCTCGCTCACATTCGACAGCGAGACCGACTTGCTTCCATGGGTCTCACGGATGGACTGGTCGTTCGGCAGGTTGATGCCGACCGGGGTCATCGGCGCCGACTCGCCGGCCTCGACGACGACGTCGATGGCGTTGGCGGTGATGCCGCGAACGCCTTCCTTGCGATACTCCGGTGCCCAGGGCATGCGATCCTCGAACCATTGCGCATTGGCCGCGATCTTCCGGATATTCTCGGTCTTCTCCCGATTCACGTAATAGACGAGCGCCTCCCATGCCCCTTTGATCCCCCGCGGATCCATGTAGACCTCGACGAATCCGTTGATGGTGTCGACGGGGGAATCCTTGTCCTGGACCCAGGCGATGTCGTACTCGGCCCGATCGGCATCTTCACCGGTCGTGTACCACTTGACGAGGGCGCGGAGCGACGCCGCCATCGACGGCGTGGCGTACGGGAGTGCAGCGTCGAGGTGCTGAACGATCTCCCGGATCTCGCGGTCGTAGCGTCCGCCGACGCGGTACACCTCCTCCACGAGGCCGTTCTCCGTCTTCACCAGGCGTGAAGTAAGCGGATACCGCTCCTCGTATCCCTCGACGTCGACCATCGACACCCCGACGTACAGATTGTTCGCGCTCTCGCTCAGGATGTCCTTGCCGGGGCCGGGGGATTTGTTCGTGACGCTGGGCTCGAACGACGCATCGAAGAACATGGGACGGAGCCGCTCCAGCGAACCCGTAAACGTCGCGCCATTGCGCTGCGCCTGCGCCGCCGCCTCCGCCAACGCCTCAGGCGTGCACTTGAGAACGAACTTGCGGGCGGTGAGGTTGTTGTGCGGACCCGAATTGATCCAGAACAGCTTCGTATAGCGCTCGATCTCCGCAAGCGTCTCGCGATCGACGCCTTCGCTATAAGTCAATATCTCTTCGAGCACATCACGCATCTCGAGGCTGTGCGCGTACCGCTGGTCGTAATAGATGTCGCGCCCGGCAAGAGCGGCCCGGTAGAGATGCCAGATGAGGATTTTCTGATCGAGCGGGAGTCCCTCGAAGCCGTCGGCGTAGATCTGCGCAACCGCCGCTTCGTCCACGCGCTCGAGAAGGTACTTGCGGTTATTCAAGTTCGACCTTCTCGTTCCAGGCCGGCGCGTGCGTCTGCCATCCGAGCTCCTTGGTTATGAGCCCCTGAAGCGACTGCATGGCCGTCAGCTCACCGTGCACGATGAACGTGCGCTTCGGCGGTGACTTGAACCCGCGAAGCCAGTGCAGGATCTCCTGCGAGTCGGCATGTGCGGACATCGAATGAATGAGCTCGACCCGGGCGGCAACCGGCACCATCTGGCCGTGGATCTTCACGGACTTCTCGCCGTCGACGAGGCGGCGGCCGCGCGTGCCGGCGGCCTGGAAGCCGGCGAACAGCACCGTGTTGCGCTCGTGGGGAAGCGCCGCTTTGAGATGGTGCAGCACGCGGCCACCGGTCGCCATACCACTCGCCGAAATGACGATCGCCGGCATCCGCGAGGCGGTCAGCTCCTTTGACTCCTGCGGCGATGAAATCGTCCGGAACCTCTCGGTGCAGAAGGCGCAGACGTCGCGCTCCTGTTTCGCCTCACGGCGCCGCCGCTGCCGCGGCTCACGCGCCGCCGGGCCGTGCGGCGCGATCTCGTCCACCTCCTCGGGGTGCATCTCCGGGTCCAGTTCCTTCAGCCGCTCGCTGTACCGCGCCAGCGCTTCGACGGCCATCGGGCTGTCCACAAAGACCGGCAGCACAGGTATCTTCTTTTCGTCCTCCAGTCGCTTGATCCAATAGATCAGCTCTTCGACGCGGCCGATGGCAAATGCCGGGATGATCATCTTCCCGCCGCGCTCTGCCGTGTCGCGTATCAGCTCCGCCAACCTCCCGCCGTCATCGTCCGCCTCGTGTACCCGGTCGCCATACGTCGATTCCACGAGCAGATAGTCCGCGGCATCCACCATCACCGGATCGGGCAGGACGGGCCGGGAGAACCGCCCGAGGTCGCCACCGAACAGGATCGTGCGTCCGTCAGTTTTCACCCGCGCGTACGACGAGCCGAGCAGGTGCCCGGCGTTGATGAAGTCCACGTCGACGCCGTCCGCCACAGGCAGGCTGCGGTCGTAGCCCACGGGTTGCAGCAACGCGAGCGCCTTGAAGGCATCCGCTTCCGTGTAGAGCGGCAGGGCGACCTCGTGTTTCGAATAGCGATGCCTGTTTGCGTTCTCGGCGTCCTCTTCCTGGATCCGTCCCGAGTCGGGAAGGACGATGTTGCAGAGATCCTTGGTGCCGGCGGTGCAGAAGACCCGTCCTCGAAAACCCTGCGAGACGATGCGCGGAAGGTAGCCGCAATGATCGAGATGCGCGTGTGTGAGAACAATGGCGTCGATATCCGACGCGGCGATGGGAAGGTTCTGCCAGTTGCGTTCGCGCAGTTCTTTCAGCCCCTGGAAGATGCCGGCGTCGATGAGCACTTTCGACCGCCCGGTATCGAGTAGGTATTTGGAGCCGGTGACCGTCTGCGCAGCGCCGAGAAACGTGATGGATGTCATGCAAAGAGTCCTACCTGGCCGCCCGTGTGCCAGAACAGCACCGAACCGGCGTTCTTGAAGTCACCGGCGCGTATCCGCGCGATGAGACCCGCCATTGCCTTGGCGGTGTACGTCGGGTCGAGAAACAGCGCCTCTGTTCGCGCACACAGCTCAATCGCTTCGCGCGATTCGTTCGTCGCCACGCCATAGCCGCCGCCGACGAACCGATCGTCAACCTCCACGCGCAGATCGGCGAACCGCTCAACCGGTATGCCGAGCAGCGGCGGTATGCCGTCGATGATTGCCCGGATATCGCGCTCCAGTACGGCGGACGCCTCGTCCGCGCTGATGCCGATGACCCGGGTGGTCATCCCCGCGAGGGCGCAACCGGCGACGATTCCCGCCTGAGTCCCGCCTGATGATGTCGAGTGAACGATCACGTCCGGAGGATCAATCTGGGCTCGCAACTCGGCTACCGCATGCACGAACGCGGCCGCGCCGAGGGGGGTCGATGCGCCAATCGGGATCACGTAGGGGCGACGCCCCTGCTCACGCAGCTCGTCGGCGGCCGCCTCCACGGCAGGTGCGCGCGCTGCGCGGTCGGCGACGTAGCGCACCTCGGCGCCGAGCAGGCGATCCAGCAGTGCGTTTCCGGTCGGGCGCTCCTGCGGAGTGCCGTTGAGGACAAGGATGCATGGCAGCCCGAGTTTGGCCGCGGCAGCCGCCGTGACTCGCGCGTGATTCGACTGGACGCCGCCACTGGTGATGAGCGTGTCGGCCCCCTGCGCGATTGCGTCTGCCGCGACGAGGCTCATCTTGCGCACCTTGTTGCCGCCAAACGCGAACGTCAACGCATCGTCCCGCTTGACGAGCAGGCGCGGTCCGCCGCCGAGTGCGTCGCGGAGTCGGTTGAGTTCTTCGACCGGGGTCGGCTGGAGGTCGAGCGGGACGTGCGGCAGCGACCACGACGCGGAGCCAATCATGAGCCGTTCAGTATACTGAACGAGAGGACAGCTCTAGGGCCAACGCGTTTCTAACCAGAGGTCAAGAGATCAGGACATTCTTGGTTGTTAAAAAAATGGCTCCTGATCCCCTGATCTCCTGTTGGAACTCCTGTTCTCCTGTTGAATTCCATGCCGACGCTGCTTGAATCCCTGCGCTCTGATCGTCCTCTCGTTGCAGCGGAGCTTCGACCGCCGCGCGCGGAGCTCGAAGCGCTCGCGAGCATGGACGCGTGGATCGACACCTATCACGCCGTCCGAAGCCTGACTCGCGGTGGCACGTTCGTGTTTCTGACCGACAGTGCGATCGGGTTGAAGGAAGAAGACAACCTGCGGCACCTGGTCAACAACGTGGGGCCTGGGGTCGCGCAATCCGGGGTCGTGCCGTTCCTGACGTGCAAGCATCCGCTCGACTACTGCCTCGCGTACGCCGACCGCGCGCATCACCACGGCTTCGACGCCCTCGTCGTCCTCGGCGGAGACAAGAGCGTCGGCCCGCCGCGCTGCCTGGAGCATGCCTGGCAGCTGCGAGCGGAGATCAGGCGGCGGGTGCCTCAGCTCGCGCTCGGCGGATGGGCGAATCCTCACGGCGATTGTGTAACGCAGGTCGCCCACCTGCTGGAACAGGACGCCAATGCGGAGTTCTTCCTGACCCAGATCGTGTCGCATCACACGCGCGCGAGCGTCGAGGCGTTTCTCGAGGAGGGGCGCCGGCGCGGGCTCGAGATTCCCGGAGTGTTCGGACTGTTCTACTACCGCTCCGCGAATTCACGGACGCTCGCGTCGCTGAGCAGCTTTCTGCCCGTCCCCGTGGACGAACTGAAGCGCGAATTTGCGGCGGGCGCGACCGCCGACGACATCTGCGCCCGATCGCTGCGGATGCTCGCCGACGGCGGCGTGAAGCACTTCTACATCAGCAACCTCCCGCTCGGGCAGGCCGCCAGCACGCTCCGCCGCATCATGGACCGCGCGGCGCTCTCCACGACGGCGCCTCGATAGGTCATGCCGCTCACTGCGTGGGTCGCCGTCATGGTTCTCGCGCAATCGTCTTCCACGTGGACGGCCTCCTTCTCAGTCGAGCCCGCCCGCGAATCGCTCCGGTACCGTTTCGACAACCCGTCCAGTTTCGACACCGTGGAGCTCGTACCTCATTTTTTCGAGCAGACGTACGTCACGAGCAACGTCTGGATCGGCGGCCGCATCACGTATCCGCTCTTCGGCCGCGTGTCGGAAACGCGCGGTTCCGCGACACCCACGGCGAGGCGGCGCGCCGATGATTTCGACACCTTCTTTCAACCGGATGGCAACGTCGTCCGGTCAGGGACCACGGGAAACGCGTCAATCCGGAGCCTGCAGATTCTCGAGCGCATTTCCG
>JACDCA010000053.1 GCA_013694635.1 Acidobacteriota bacterium
CGCCACGGCCGCGCGCGTTGTAGAGGAACTGCCACTCGTTGTAGTGCGACGCATTGTTGTAGATGCGGATCGACGACTCTTTGCTCTTGCTCTGGACGGTCACCAGGCCGGTGCCGCCCTGCGACCCGCCGACCCCCTGCCCCGCTCCGCTCAGTCCCGAACCGACACCCGTCGGAGTCGGCGCGCCGCCGCGGCCCGGGACCGAGCCGGTCACTGTCTGCGCCGGACCACCGCGTCCTTGGGTGTTGCCGAGCGTGCCTCGAGGAGTCCCTCGACCCTGCGCCGCTCCGGGCACCTGCGCCCCGCCACGGCCCTGCGGCCCCGGCTGTTGCGGCTGCTGGCCGCCGAAGATCGGTTGAAAATCTTCGCCGGTGATCGGATCCTTGTATTTCTTGCGCAGGTACTTGCCCTGGACGAGCACGTCTATGTTGGGAGGCGGCTGGTTGCCGTTTCTCGTGCGGAAGAGATAGATCGCTCGCGCGTACTGCTCGCCGCGGAACGCCAGCTCCGCCTCCTTCTCGCGCTGAGACTGCTGGCGCCACACCGGCAGCAGGGCGATCATGGCGATCCCCAGCAAACTGATCATGATCAGCATTGCCGCCATCGCGTAACCGCGCTGCCCTTCTTGACCCGCTAAATACATGAGCGTATTATCTTTAACGTCCATTATGTTAACACACACACGTCGGGTCTGCCTCCGTCGGCCGCGCCCGTTTTCCGCTCTTCTGACGATCCTCGCAGCCTTGTCGTTGGCTGCGGCGTGCGACAAAGTTCCTTTGCTCGCACCAGCAGGCACCGTCATCACCGTTTTCCCATCGTCGTCGACCGTTCCGGCTGATGGCGAAATTGAAATCATCGCCACCGTCATCGAGAACGGCACCACGGCAACACCAACGCCGCCCACTGGCACGACGACGACGCCCACGCCGGGCGCGGGCACACCGGTTCAGAACGGGACGCTCGTTTCGTTCACGACGACCATCGGCCGCATCGAGCCACGCGAAGCGCGGACCAACAACGGGCAAGTGCGCGTGAAGTTCATCGGCGGAGGTCAGAGCGGCACGGCGACCATCACGGCGTACTCCGGCGGCGCGTCGGGCAGGCTCGAGAATCTCCTCGTCGGATCCGCCGCCGCTGAACGCGTCACCGTGAGCGCACAGAACCTCGGACCGAACGGCGGCAGCGCGACGGTGACGGCCCGGGTCGAGAGTCTCGCGGGCACGGGTCTCGCCGGCGTCCCCGTCACTTTCAGCACGACGGCCGGTTCGCTGAATCCGAGCGCGGCCACCACCGACAGCAGCGGTATCGCCAGCACTGTGCTCACCAGCACCACGCAAGCCGTAGTGACTGCCAGCGCGGGTGCAAAGACCGGGACGGTGACCGTCGGCATAGGCGCAAGGCTGATCGCATCTGTCACCGCCAGCCCGCAGGCGACCACCGTCGGCACGCCCATCACCTTCACGGTGACGGCCGGGACGAACGCCAACGTGTCGAACGCGACGATCTTCTTCGGCGACGGAGCCTCGAGGCCTTTAGGCTCGTTCAGCGCCAACACGACGGCCTCGTACGCGTATAGCTCCCCGGGCAACTACCCGGTGACCGTCCGCGCCAGCGACGCGACCGGCACTACCCAGGAAGCAAATACGAGCGTGACGATCGGGGGCTTACCGATCACGCTGACGGCGACACCGGCGAGTCCGGCGCGGAACACACCTGTGACAATTACGGTAGGCGGTCTGGGCTCAGCGCAGGTGGCAAGCTACCAGTTCCTGTTCAGCGATGGCACCACCGTGGAGTCCGCGGGCCCGCAGACGTCGAAGACGTTCGACACGGCAGGCACGCACACGGTGCGTGTGAATGTCATGGGCATCAACGGCAACGTGATCGCGACGCAGACGCTCAGCATCCTCGTCACCGCCGGGACGGGCACAGGTGGGACTGGCGGCAACGGCGGCTGACCTCTACCAGCCCGCTCGTCACCAGTCGCTGAAGCTTCTCCCGTCGAGCGCCTGGCCCGTGGCGCCACTCTTGACATCGTAGATGCCAGCCTCAGCCGAGGGGTTCGCGGGGTCGGGTTCCGCCGGCACCGTCTGCCAGGTGTCAGCGGATTTCGTGAACGGATCCTCCGGAATCTTCCGCAGGTAGTGATCCGTCACGAGCGCATCGAGAGATACGGGGTACTTGCCTTTGTCGGCGTAGTACTGATCGATCGCATCCCGCATGCGCACGAGGTTGGTCTTCAGCGCCGCTTCGTTGGCAAGCTGCACGGAGTTCCGGTACTGCACGACGGCCATCGACGCCAGGATGGAAATGATGGCGAGCACCACCAGCAGCTCCACCAGCGTGAACCCCGCCTGCCGTCGAACAATCAACGTGCGTTGAGTCAATCCACAATCACCAGTCATCAAACCGTCAATCCACAGTCGCCAATCGTCAATCACCAATCGCGGTACTTGGTTCCGTCCAACGCCATCCCTGGCGCCTTCGTGTAGACATCGAACAGGTTCTGCCCGCCCCACGACGTGGAGTCGGGCTTATCCTGGTAGGATCGCTTGCCCCAGTCGCTCGTGTTGGTCATCGGGTCGATGGGAATGCGGCGCAGGAACTTCAGCTTCCGGCCGCTTGCGTCCCCGACCACGCTGACACCTTCGACGAGCGTCTCGAGATCCGGCGGATACCCTTCCGCGCCGGCCTTGAGGTCGGTCGCGCCGATTTGCCCCATGTCGGCGGCGTCCTTGAACTTGTCGATGGCGGTCCGCATCTCTCTCAACGAGCGTCGCAACTCCCCCTCACGCTGCCGCTGCATCGTTACCCGCGCCATCGGCATCGCCGCCGACGCGAGGATCAACAACAGCGTCGTGACAACGAGCAGCTCGACAAACGTGAACCCTCGTGAGCACCTCGCACCTCGCACGTGCCCCCCCCGGATTAGAGCACGTCGCACGTCGCACATAGCACGTCGCACGTGTTTACCTCACCGTAACCGTCACCGGGCTGAACTGCAGCGGCAGCGGCGTCCCGTCGGGAGCCGTCGCGACGCCGCTCACCTGGATCAGCGAGCCACCCGCGCCGACGGCGTCAAACAGCAGCGACGCGAGAAGCCCGGCGCCGGACGCGCCGGTCTGATCGCTGCTGCGTGTGACGACGATGTCGACGCGACCGGCGGCGGCGTCGATCTTCGGCGTGAACGAGGCGATGGCGCCTCCCTGGCGCATGAACGTCCCCTCCTGCACCGTTCGCACCCGCACAACCGCAGGGTTGTAGGTGATCGAGAGGGAGAGGGTCGATACGCGCGACGCGTTGTTGATCGACAACGGCGCGATGTACGGTCCACCGGCGATGCGGAACTCTGTCCCGGACGGCGTGATGATGATCTGCGCTGTCGAGGGCTGCGGAACCGCAGGCTCGGTCGGCGTCGCCGGCGCCGGCGCGGCCGGATCGCGAGGCGGCGTCACCGGCGGCGTTACGGGT
>JACDCA010000056.1 GCA_013694635.1 Acidobacteriota bacterium
CGGATGGACGCGTCGATCTTCGGGATGCCGCGCGCACGGCGGAACAGCTCGTGCGCAAGGCAGTGCTCGACGCACGCCAGCAGATCGACGCGTCGGCTGCGACGTTGATCGCCTACCGCGCCGGAACCGACATAGCGCGATTGCGAGGGGACGTCGAGCGGCTGCTTCTCTACGCGGCGGGGAAGCCGAGGATCTCGCTGCAGGATGTGGAGGAGGTCGTCAGCGGCGAAACCACGCAGGACGACTGGGCGATCACCAACGCCATCTCCCGCGGCGACACGGCGGAGGCGCTGCGACAGCTGGGGATGGCGCTCGACGCCGGCGGCGTCTCGTACCAGATCCTGGGACAGCTCGCGTGGTTTGTGAGAGAACGGTTCCCGGCCGGGGATCCCAGACGGATCCGGCCGGCGGTCGAAGCGCTGTTCCGCACGGACCTGGATCTCAAGAGCTCGGGGGGAGACCCGCGCGTGCTGCTGGAACGCCTGGTGGTGGAGCTATGCGGCTGAATGCCCTGCGATTGGGCAGCCCTAAAGGGCTGGACTATGCTGCGGCTGATTTTCGCGTGACGCGGGCTGCGAGCCGCGACTTGTAGCGCCCGGCGGCGTTCTTGTGGATGACCTTCTTCGCCGCCATCTTGTCGACGAGTGAGATCGTGTTGCGGAGCGCGTCTTTCACCGAAGCGGGATCCCCACCGTCGATGGCCACGCGAATGTCGCGCAGCGCCCCGCGGAGACGGGTCCGCATCTGCCGATTCCGGTCGCGGCGGACCATGTTCTGCCGGTGCGCTTTGAGCGCGGAAGCATGACTTGCCAAGGGTCGTTCCTTTGAAACTATGAACTATGAACGCTGAACTCTGACGGCTACAAACCAGTAATTATACCACGCTCGCCGGCTCGGCCCTTCTCAGCCTCCCTCCTTCATTCGGCGCAGTTGCCGCCGCTCGCGCTTGTCTGGAGCGCCCGCCTGCGCGGCGCGAACATGGGGCCTGGCGAGCTTCGCGAGCCGGAGCATTTCCGCTTCTGCCGGAGAGGGGGCGGGAGTGATGTCCTCGTAGAGCTTCCGTGCGTCCGCCTTCGCGAGGTGCTGCTCGGCGAACCCCCGGACCACCACCTTCTGCCGTCGCCCGAGCGGCCGGGTGATCTGGATTTCGTCGCCGGTCTTCAGCTCACGATTCGGTTTGGCCGAGTGGCCGTTGAGGACGACTTTGCCCCCCTTGCAGGCGTTCGAGGCTTCGGAGCGCGTGCGAAACAGACACGCGATGTCGAGCCAGACATCCAATCGCACGAGCAATTGTGACCCGAAATGCCACGCAGGTTCCGCCGTGCGGGCCACCACAAGGCACAAAGGCACAGAGGACACAGAAAGAGTCTCCGTGTCTCTGTGGTCAGCTGTTTTGCGTGAGCGCTTTTCGAAGGGCGTCTGGCGCCGCGGCCAGGAGCGCGTCGATCTTCGAGGGATCCTTCCCTCCGGCCTCCGCAAAGTCAGGGCGGCCGCCGCCGGTGCCACCGACGATCGGGGCAAGTTCTTTCACCAGGTTGCCGGCCTTCACTCGTGCGGTCAGGTCTTTCGAGACCGATACGACCAGGCTGACGCGGCCGTCGTTCTCGGAGGCAATGACGACGACCCCGCTGCCGAGGCGGTCGCGAAGAGTGTCGGACATCCCACGGAGCGCATTCTTCTCCAGCCCGGAGACCTTCCTGGTTATCAGCTTCACTCCGTCGATAGTCTGCGCGTCCTCGTTGCCCTCGGCGTCTCGCGATCCGCCGCCGAGTGCGACCTTCATCTTCAGCTGCTCGACGTCACGCGCCAGGCGCTTTGCGTCCGCCTGCAGCTTCTGAGCGGTTTCGGGGGCCTGCGCGGCTGTCGTGCCCAAGGCACCGACGACGCGGCTCAGCGTGTCGCGCTGCCGCTGCATCCACTCGACCGCCCCCGCACCCGTGAGTGCCTCGATGCGGCGCACACCGGCAGCAACGCCGCTTTCCTCGGTGATCACCAACGCGCCGATGTCTCCGGTGGCGCGCACGTGGGTGCCACCGCACAGCTCCATGCTGAACCCGGCGATGCTCACCACCCGGACGCGATCGCCATACTTCTCGCCGAAGAGCGCCATGGCTCCTGCGGCCATCGCTTCTTCAGTCGAGCGGACCTCGGTCGTGACCGCGGTGTTTCGCACGATCTCTGCGTTTACTCTCCGTTCCACCTCCTCCAGTTGTTCGCGCGGGATGGGCGAGAAATGCGCGAAGTCGAACCGCAGCCGGTCTGGAGCGACGAAGGACCCCGCCTGCTTGACGTGTGGGCCGAGCACGCTGCGCAGCGCCGCGTGGAGCAGGTGAGTGGCGGTGTGGTTGCGCCGTGTGGCGTCGCGGGTCGCGTCCGCGACTTCGGCGGTGACGATCTCTCCGGTGCGCAGGGCGCCCTTGTCGACCCGCACCTGGTGCAGGCGTGGCTTGTTCGGCTGCCTGACCATGCGCTCCACCGTGGCTTCAGAGGTTGCGCCGATGAGGCGACCGCTGTCTGAGACCTGTCCGCCCGCCTCTACATAGAAAGGGGTCCTTGCAATCGCCACGTACCCGCGGGCGCCGGCAGGGAGGTCGGATATGGGCTGACCTCTTTCGTCGAAGAGCGCGAGCACGGGCACGCCGCTCACGCAGGTCGATTCGTACCCCTCGAAGCGATCGCCCGCGGAGCCGAGAGCCTGCTCCAGCTCCGGCGTGAGGACGAACTGGAGATCCTTGTCCGCTCCCTTGAACGCACTGCCGGCACGCGCCTTGACACGCTGCCCCTGCATCGCGCGCTCGTATCCGTCGCGATCGATCGTCAGGCCGCGGTGGCCGGCGAGGTCCTCCATGAAATCGTACGGCACGCCCAGGGAATCGTACAAACGAAACGCGTCGTCACCAGGAACGATCCTGTTCCCCGTGGCGGCACGATCCAGCACGTCTTCCAGTCGAGGCAGGCCCGCCGTCAACACCGCGTCGAACCGCTCTTCTTCACTGCGGACGACACGGACGATCGAGTCCCGGTTCACCGTCAGGTCAGGATAGGCATCGCTCATCTCTCCGATCACAACCTCCACGAGGTCGTGCAGTACCGGTTGGGCGAAGCCGAGCTTCTTGCCATGGCGCATCGCACGCCGCATGATCTTTCGGAGGACGTATCCGCGCCACTCGTTCGACGGCACGACGCCATCGGAGATGAGAAACGTCATCGCGCGCAGGTGGTCCGCGATCACCCGCATCGAGATGTCGTCGGCCCTCTGTGCGGACGACGCGTACTGGCGGCCGGCCTTCGCCGCGATTGCGTCGATAATCGGGCGGAACAGGTCGGTGTCGTAGTTCGATAGTGTTCCCTGGATGACCGCGGTCACACGCTCGAGACCCATGCCGGTGTCGATCGATCGCGCGGGCAGCGGGTTGAGGGTGCCGTCGGGCTGACGGTCGAACTCCATGAAGACGTTGTTCCAGATTTCAATGTAGCGATCGCAGCTGCACTCGAGGCCGCGGCAGACCGGCTCATTGCAGGGGACTTCGTTTCCGCGAAAGTAGTAGATCTCCGAACATCGGCCGCACGGCCCGGTTTCACCCATCGCCCAGAAATTGTCGGCAGCGCCGAGCTCGCCGATCCGTTCCGCCGGAACCAGTGCCCGCCACGCCTCGAAGGCCTCATCGTCGCGCGGAATCGCTGCGTCGCCGGCGAAGATCGTCGGGACGAGGCGGTCGGCAGGCAGCCGCCAGACGTCGGTCAGCAGCGTCCACGCGAACGGGATCGCTTCACGCTTGAAGTAGTCGCCGAAGGAAAAGTTGCCGAGCATCTCGAAAAACGTGTGATGCCGCAGCGACGGGCCGACGTTATCGAGGTCGTTGTGCTTGCCGCTCACGCGCATGCATTTCTGCGCCGACGCCGCGCGCGTGTAGTGGCGCGTTTCCTTTCCGAGAAACACGTCCTTGAACTGGTTCATCCCGGCGTTGGTGAACAGCAGCGTCGGGTCGTCGTGCGGGACAAGCGGCGAGCTCGGCACGACGGTGTGGTCGTTCGTGCGGAAGTAGTCGAGGAAACTGGAACGGATTGCTCGCGAGCGCATTCCCCCAATTCTAATCGTCGTCGGCAGCCACTCGTCGTAAAGCTGCGGAAATTGCCGCCGACGTGAAGCCCTGGCGCGCCAGAAAGGCATGAAGCCGCGCCCGCTCCCGCATCGTCGCGAGCGTCTTGCCGCCGCGCAGCTTCTTGCGGATCGCCTTGTCGATGAGTGCGTCTTCGTCGAGATCGCCGAACACCTCGGCGATCGCTTCGGCCGCGACCTCGCGGGCGATGCCCATTGCCTCGAGTTCGCGGGTTACGCGCAGGCGGCCGCGTCCTTTGATCGATACGGCCGTGCGTGCGTACGCACGAGCCACACGTCGGTCGTCGAGGGCTCCTGTTTCCAGAAGCCTCGTCAGTGCGGCATCGGTTGCTTCAGGGGAATGATCGCGATCGAGCAGGCGTGAACGGACCTGCGACACCGACAGTTCGCGCCGCGCGAGAAGTCGCAGCGCGTCCGTGTACCCAGACAACGCGATGAGCGATTAACGACGAGCGACTCGAGCGGGAGCCGAACCGACCGCGGCGAGCGGCTGGCCCGGATACACGAACGTCAGCCAGTCGTGGCGGTCGGGCGCCTTGCCGTTGATGATGTCGAAGAACTGCTGCTGGATCGCGGTGGTGATCGGGCCGCGCGCGCCTCGACCCACCTGGATCTTGTCCACCGACCGGATCGGCGTGATCTCCACCGCGGTGCCGGCGAAGAACGCCTCGTCGCAGATGTAGAGCAGCTCGCGCGGGAGCATCTCCTCACGCACTTTGAAACCGAGATCTTTCGCGATCGTGATCACGCTGTTGCGTGTGATGCCCGGCAGGATCGATGCCGTCAGCGGCGGCGTGTAGATCATGTCGTCGCGGACAATGAAGAGGTTCTGGCCGCTGCCTTCGCTCAGATACCCGAACGTGTCGAGCGCGATCCCTTCGCTGTAGCCCTCGGTGATCGCCTCCATCTTGATCAGCTGAGAGTTGGCGTAATTCGCCGAGGTCTTCGCCAGGGTGGGGAACGTGTTCGGCGCCGCGCGCGCCCATGAGGCGATGCGGACGTCGACGCCGCGCTCGAGCGCATCCTGCCCCAGGTAGTCGCCCCATTCCCACGTCAGGATGGCGGTGTCGACTGGGCAGGGGAACGGGTTGACCCCGAGGGCGTTGTAGCCGCGATAGAGCAGCGGACGGATGTAGCAGGCCTTGTGCTCGTTGACGCGGATCGTCTCCAGCACCGCGTCGGTCAACATCGCCTGGTCGATCGGCGAATCCATCCGGTAGATGCGCGCGGACTCGAACAGCCGCCGCATGTGCGCATCCAGCCTGAAACAGGCTGAGCCGCGCGGCGTGTCGTAGCACCGGGCCCCTTCGAACACGCCGCTGCCGTAATGGATCACGTGCGACGCGATGTGAATCTTCGCGTCGTTCCACTCCACGAGCGACCCGTTCATCCAGATCTTGCCGGTGCCGGAAAAAGCCATATTGGTGGGAATTCTAGCACGCGGGTTCCGGCCCAGCCGGTCCAATTCCGGGCCGGATGCGGCGTGCGGGATGCGGGGTGCGGAATGCGGGATGCGCAGTGCGGAATGGGAAGGGCGCGCGGTTGGCGGATGCGAAATTCGTAATCGCCGATTTACTGTGTTTCTCCGCAAAAAGGGCAGCGATCGGTGCGCGCGTGAAGCGGCTTGTGAC
>JACDCA010000058.1 GCA_013694635.1 Acidobacteriota bacterium
CTGCGGTGGTCTCGACCGGCGTCGACAGTTTCTCGCTGTCCGCAACGCATAGCGCAACGTTGCGCGAGCGCAGCGCGGCGAAGACCTCCGCCTCGAACCAGGACGGATGGCGAAACTCGAAGGCCGCGCGCGCGCCCTCCGGCAACAGCTCGAGAAAGCTGCTGAGCACCGCAACATCCTTCTTGAAGTTCGGCGGAAGCTGGAACAGCAGGACGCCGAGCTTGGGTCCGAGCGTTGCTGCCGTCCGGCAGAAGGCCTGCACCAGGTCCTCGCACCGCTGCAGCTTCGAGTCGTGGGTGATGCGGCGGGGCGCCTTCAGTGTGAAGCTGAAACCGTCCGGCGTCCCTGCAGCCCATCCGGCCAGCAGCTTCTCGGTAGGCATCCGGTAGAAGGTGTAGTTGATCTCGACCGTTTCGAATCGCTCCGCGTAGTACGCGAGCATCTTGTCGGTGCTGAATTTTTCGGGATAGAAGCTGCCCCGCCACTCCGGATAGTTGTAGCCGGACGTCCCGACCAGTACGCGTTCACTCACGCGCGGCAGTGTATCAGCCGCTCCGGTGATGGGACGCCGTTGACCGTTTCCGAACGAGGCTGTCCAGACTGGGCCTGACCCCAAATCCGCAAGGCCCTATAATCCCAACAGCTTACAGGGACCGCCCTGCATGGCAACGGGTTGGCTTTGCAGAACGGGGTCAGGCCCCCTTATGCGACAAGCCATCCGCGCCGTTTTCAAGAATCCAGGGTTTTCGGCCATTGCGATTGCGACGCTGGCAGTCGGGATCGGGTTGAACATCGCGCTCTTCGGCATCTTCAACGCGATGCTGTTCCGGCCGCTCCCGGTCCGCGAGCCCGGACGCCTGGTCGGGATTCTCTCCGCGTCCACCACCCAGGACGGGCCCCGCGGACATCTTACCTACCCGGACTTCGAGGACCTCCGAGCGCGGCGCGACGTTCTCGCCGACGCCTTTGCCTTCACTCAGGTCGCCGTCGGCCTCAGCAGCGGAGGATCGGCGACCCGCGCGAGAGGACAGCTCGTCACGCCCAACATGTTCGATGTCCTCGGCGTTGCCGCCAGCCACGGGCGCACCTTCTCCGGCGCGGACGACACCGAACAGACAACGGTCATCTCCTACGACACCTGGCACCGCGTCTTCGGCGGGGACGCCGCCGCTGTCGGACGGGCCGTCACGATCAACGGACGTCCGTTCACAGTAATCGGCATCACGCCTCGCGGGTTCACCGGACCGGATCGCTTCGAACCGTCGGATCTCTGGATTCCGCTCGGCGTGCACAAGGCCGTGATGCCGCAGGAGGGCAACGTCCTCTCGCGGGAAAACTGGTGGCTGACGGGCATCGGACGCCTCGCACCCGGCGCCAGCGTCCGGCAGGCGCGATCCGTGCTCGAAGGTGTCGCAGCGGGAATCGCCGCCGCTGAGCCTGGCTCCCACGAGGGATTCACCGTCAAGATCGCGAAGTATCACGGCACAGCCGACGACACCCGCGGACAGGTGGCGCCCATCGCCGCCCTCGTCATGGGAGTCACGTTGTGCGTTCTTCTGATCGCGTGCGCCAACGTGGCCGGCCTGCTCGTCTCGCGCGCGGCGTCACGCCAGCGCGAGATCGGCATCCGGCTCGCGATCGGTGCGACGCGTGGGGCGCTGACGCGGCAGTTCCTCGCCGAAAGCCTGGTGCTCGCCGCCGCCGCGGGCACCGGCGGCCTGATTCTCGCGATGTGGGGGACGGAAGCTATCGTCCGTTTCGCAGAAGTGCCGGCCGTGGTCGAGTCCACACCGGACTGGCGCGTGTTGCTGTTCACCGCGCTCGCCTCTCTCGTCGCCGGCGTCAGCTTCGGTCTCGCCCCTGCGCTGCGCGCGGCGAGCCTGCCGCTCCTGCCCGCCCTGCGCGCGGAGCCCGGTTCCGACGCGCGTCCCTGCACGTCGCGTCTCCAGCGAGGGCTCGTCATCGGCCAGCTGGCGATGTCGCTCGTCATGCTCGCGTCGGCGGGGATTCTGATTCGCGGACTCTCAGCCGCGTGGACGACTGACGTCGGATTCACCTACGAGAACCGCGTCGCCGTCACGACCGACTTGCGGCTGCAGAGCTACGACCAGGCACGCACCGCAGCGTTCCAGGACCGGGCGATGACCGCCGTCCGCGCACTGCCGGGAGTCGAACACGCCACGCTGGCGCACCTGGTACCATTTGGCGGCCGGGTCTTCGTATACGGCCTGACGTTACCGGGCCAGCCCTCGGACGAAAATGCCCGCCCGGAACGAGTGTCGGTCAATCGCGTCTACACGGATTTCTTCAAGACGATGGGGATCGCAATCCTCGCGGGGCGCGACTTCACCGCCGCGGACCTGCGTCAAGGGGCGGACGCGGCGATCGTCAGCCAGACGATGGCGCAGCGGTTCTGGCCCAATGGCGACGCGATCGGCCAGCGGTTCTCGGTCGACGGCGCGAAGGGTCCATTTCGCACGATCGTCGGCATCGCACGCGACGTCCGGATCGACGAATTCACCGAGCGTCCATGGCCGGCGGCGTGGCTGCCATACGGAGAGGAGGCTGGCGAGCTCGTGATCCTCGCCGCCTCCCCGCGTCCGCCTTCGCAGGTGCTGCGTGAGATCGATGGCGCGATTCGAGCCATCGATGCGGATCTGCCGCTCTACTCGGCCCGTCCGGTTCGCGCCTACGTGGCGGAGCGCCTCGACGGCGAACGCGCATTGTCAAAGCTGCTGACGATCTGCGGCGCCGTGGCACTCGCCCTCGCGGGCCTGGGCCTGTATGGCGTCACCGCGTACGGCGTCACGCGCCGCACGCGCGAAATCGGAGTACGCATGGCGCTCGGCGCCGAACGGTCGGACGTCATGCGCCTGTTCATGCGTGAAGGCCTGCGCCTGGCGATGCGCGGCGTCATGTGGGGCGTTTTGCCGGCCATCATCGCGACCTACGCGCTGTCGGGGATGTTCGTCGGAGTCTTCCCGATCGATCCGCTGACGCTGATCGCGTCCGCGGCGCTGCTGGTGGGAGCGACCCTGCTCGCCGCCTACCTTCCGGCGCGCCGCGCGACGCGCGTAGACCCACTGGTTGCTCTGCGAACGGAATGAAGATGGCGCAGTCGATGCGGTCGCTTCTGAAGAGTCCCGGCTTTACCGCGATCGCGGTCGTGACGCTGGCGCTCGGTATTGGCGCCAGCACCGCGATCTTCAGCGTCGTCAACGGCGTCCTCCTGCGGCCGCTCCCCTACCCGAATGCGGATCGTGTGATCCAGGTGTGGACGAGAACCGCAGCGGACCCGCACGGGTCGCACGCTGCGGCGGATTTTCTCGAACTGCAGCGGTCCAATCGTTCCCTCGACGTTCTTGCTGGATACCGTGAGGATGCGCTCACCATCGCCTCGTCCGCCGCCGAGCCGGTGCGCGTCACGGGAGCGCTCGTCACGGTGGACTACTTCGATGTATTCGGAACGCCCGCAGCGATGGGGCGGACATTCATCCGCGCGACTGACGGCGCGACCGCGGAGCCGCTCGCGGTCGTCAGCCACGAGTCCTGGCAGCAATCGATGGGCTCGGATCCCGGCGCCATCGGACGGCGCCTGAGGATCAACGGCATTCCGCACACGGTCATCGGCGTCATGCCGGCGTCGTTCGATTATCCCGAGGGAGCGCAGGCATGGCTCCTGTCGCCAAGGCCGGTACCGCTGCCGCCGATCGACGTCCGCGGCGACCTTCTCGAATCGCGCAGCGTCGTCTACTTTCAGGCGGTCGGCCGGCTAAAGACAGGCACCACCGCGGCCCAGGCACAACTGGACCTTGGAGCGATCGGGGATTCAATGGCTCGGCGCTTCCCGGAGACCAATGCCGGGCGCGGCGTCACCGTCCAGAAACTGCACGACCGGATCGTCGGCGACGTGCGCGATGCGCTGCTGCTGCTCTTCGGGGCGGTCGGGGTCGTACTGCTGATCGCCTGTGCGAACGTCGCGAGCCTGCTGCTCGCGCGCGCCTCCGGACGCCAGCGCGAACTGGCCATCCGCGCCGCACTGGGGGCTTCTCGAGTGCGGCTGATGCGGCAGCTCATCGGGGAGAGCGTGGTGCTCGCGGTCGCAGGCGGATTGCTCGGGCTCCTGCTCGCGGGGTGGGCAGTCGCGCTGCTCGTCGCGATCATGCCGGACGAGGTGCCGCGCGCCGGCGAGATAGCGGTGGACGCGAGTGTCGCCCTCGTCTCATTCGCGATCTCGCTTGCGAGTGCGCTCCTCTTCGGGATCGTCCCATCGTTCCAGGCCTCGCGTGCGGATGCGTCGACCGTGCTCCGCGAGGGAGGAGATCGCGGCTCGACGGGCGGCCGCAGCCGCGCACGCACGCGTGCGGTGCTCGTCGTTCTCGAAGTGGCACTGACGCTCGTCCTCCTCGTGTCGGCGGGCCTGCTGGCCAACAGCTTTCTCCGGCTGCAGAACGTCGACCCGGGGTTTGCCGCCGACGACGTCGTGATGGTGGAGTTTCCGCTGCCGCAGGGGCGCTATCCCGATGGCAAACGCCAGGCCGCGTTCTATCAACAGCTCCTGGATCGGCTGGCGACGCGGGGAGAGCTGCAGATGGCGGCCGTGGCG
>JACDCA010000090.1 GCA_013694635.1 Acidobacteriota bacterium
CGTTGCCCGCGCGGCCGACGCTGCCACGGACGCGGCCGCCGTTCTGCGGAACCTGATCGACCGCTTCGGCGGCAAAGGGGGAGGCCGCCCCGAGCTTGCCCAAGGGGGCGGACTGAATGGAGATCCCCAGGAAATCGCCTTCGCCGCGCGGCGTGTGTTGCTGCCCTAACGGGCTGGACGTCGTGTCCCATAGGGTAGCTCTGACGGGCTGGACTACGGTGGCGGGGTTCTGTTCAACTTGACCAGCGATACGCCTGCCTGGCGCGCGACGTTCTCGTCGCGGTCGGTCTTGGCTTTCTGCAACGCGGGCACCGCGACCTCCGCGTCCGTGCCAAACGATCCGAGGGCCGCGGCTGCAGCGGTGCGCACGTCGGGGCTTTCGTCCTCCAGCATCTCGATCAGCTCAGGGACGACGACCTCTCCTTCGTCGTGGATGATGCCAAGGTAGATCGCTGAGACCATCCGGACGCCGCCGTCGGCGTCGGCCAGCCCGTCGAGCAACAGCGGCACGACAACCCCTGAGGGCAGCGACACGCGCGCGTGCAGCTTCCCGATCGACCGGAGCGCCTCCCGTCGCACGATCGGATCTTCACTCGAGAGCGCGTTCCGCAGTGGGACGAAGGCCTCCTCACCCATGAAGCTCAGCGCCACCGCTGCGTCGACGGTCAGCGCCGGGACGCCGAGGTGCGCGGCGACCTCATCGATCGCGCCGGCGGCGTCCATTCCGAGAACAGCGCAGCCTTTGAGCGCCGCTTTCTTGTGTTCTTCCGCCGCCGTCGGATTGCGCAGTGTTTCGCGGATCGCTGGAAGGGCAGAGCTGTGTTGGATCTTGAGCTGGCGCCGGGCCTCTTCGGCGACGCTGGGGTTATGACTGGAGATGTGGTCGAGCCAGTTGACCTCGTTCGAGACGGCGTCGGCCTGCGAGGCTGGCTCGAAGCGCGAGGACCGGTAGTACCACCAGCCGGCGCCTGCGACGAAGCCGAGCACCAGCAGAGCCGCGGCGATACGGCGCATCACCCATTATGGATCCCTGATCACTGATCGCTGATCACTGATCACGCCGTGTGAAGTTGGCGAGCGTCTCCACGGCAAGGTCGGCCGCCCAGTTGATCGTCGCGGCCGGGATGACGAAGTCGTTGGCGATGATGGCGAACACCAGCATCTCGCCGTCGCGCGTTCGAACGAAGCCCGAGAGCGAGCGGACGTTGGCGATCGAGCCTGTCTTCGCGACCGCGTTTTCCGCCGCGCGCGTGTTTCGCATGCGGGTCGAGATCGTCCCGTCCTTTCCGGCGATTGGGAACGTCGCGACGAAGGGTTCGCGATGCCTCGGATCGGAGTACATCCGGCGCAGGACGGTCGTAATCGTGCTCGGCGCGATGTAGTTGTAGCGCGACAGTCCCGACCCGTCCGACATGACGTACGCGTCTTCCGGGATGCTCCAGCCGGTGAAAGTCCGGGTCGCGGCCGCCCGGCCCGCCCGCGTCGTTCCGAGCCCGCTCTGCTTCGCGCCGACAGCCTTCAACAGCGTTTCGCCGTACTGGTTCTGGCTGACCTTCATCAGCACCGTGCCGATTTCGCGGACGGTGGGCGACAGCGTCGTATGGAGTACGCGGAGCGCCGGTGCGCCGGTACCAAGGACGCCGGGAGCAACATCATCCCCGTCGGCGGCCTCTCCGGTGACGGCGATGCCACGTGCGGTGAGTGCGTCCTTCACGCCCTGCGCGAAAAACAGGGTCGGATTCACGACTGCGACCATTCGGGTGACGACGGGCGCGCCGAGCGGGATCGTTCCGCTGACTTCGATCTCCGGCTTGTCGACACGGCGCCGGACGTCGATCGACGCTCTCTGCGCTGGTTCGGCGGCCTGTTCTGTCCTCGCGCGATTGACCACGGCAAGGCCGCTGCCCGGTTCGATGCGCACGCCGGCTGGATCGCCGGCGGCTGCGCCGGGTGTCACCGTCAACTCGGCGACGTTCTCGTTGTACTGAAGCGCGCCCGTCGGCGAGGCATAGCCGGCTTCGAGGTAGTCCCACGCCCAGCCGGGGCCGAGACCCTCGTCATCGAACGCCTGGTCGTCGCCCACGACACGCCCGTCGATGGACGTGATGCCTGCCGCGCGCAGCGCCTGCGCCCACTCCTCGAACACTTGCTTCGCGCGATCCCCGCGCGTGCTCATCGTCGGGTCACCGCTGCCGCGAACGATGAGATCTCCGTGAAGCGCGCCGTTCTCCACCGGCGCCGACGTTTCCAGCGTCGTCGCGAACCGATGGTCCCAGCCGAGCACATCAGCGGCGGCGGACAGCGTCAGGATCTTCATGTTGGAGGCGGGCATCATCAGCCGCTCGGCGTTGTGCTGGAACAGCACCGCTCCCGTGTCGGCGGAGCGGACGTCCACCCCCCAGACCCCGCGGGCCATGATGGGAGCACTGAACACGGGGGAAAGGTCTGCGTGCAGCTGCCGCACTGCCGAGGAGTGGTCGCGGGTCGCCGGCGACGTCGCAGGGGCAGCGTGCGATCCGCAGGCGGCGGACGCCAGCGCCGCCGACATGCACACCGCGCGGATCGTCGTCATGTGTGGGCCCTAACGCAGGGCGTCGACTGTCTTCAGGATGTCGTCGAGGAGTGTGGTGTCGACCTTGGCGGCTCCGGGCACGCCGTCGCGAACGGCGAATGCGTCAGTGCCGCTTCGCGAGAACGTGACGCGTTCCTGTTTTCCGTCCGCGGTCAGAGCGGCCGACAGCTCCGCCTTGTCTCCCGTCGCCTTGGCGACGAACGAGGTCGCACGGGCGCCGGTGAGCGTGGAGAGGAGGCTGGCGATCTTGTCCGCGTCGGCATCTTTCTGCGCCGGGGCGAGCTGCTTCCACTTTTCGACGTCCTTGCCGTCTTTGTCCTTCTCGTTTTTTTTCTCGAAGACGAACTTCTCGGTGCCTCTGGTCAGCTCGATTCGCGTCGTGTTGAATGCCCTGGCGTCGTAGAGATCCTGCTGTCGGTACTGGAGGGCGTCCTTCTTCAGCTCGTCGGCGATCGCCGATTCGAGCGTGAAGACCGCCGGCCGCGATTCGTCCTTCGCATAGACCGTCCCTTCCGCGGCGGTCTTTCCGATGAGGAGGGTCGCGTGCGACGATCCGGTGCCGATCCGGGCCGTGACCACGGGCTTGTCGAGGCCGTACTCCTTGAGATCCGCGGCCGGCGCCAGGGCCTTCATCTGTGCTCCAGCCACCCGAGTGACCAGGCTGTCTATCGCGACGGCGTCGGTGCGCGCCTCGGCGGGCGCGGCGAGCTGCCATGTACCGTTCACGCGCGCGAACTTCAAGGTCTGGGGGCCTGACACCACTTCCAGCGAGTCGACCTTCTGCGCGTCGATCTTCAGCGCGCTCTTGTCGCGAAGGTCGAACGTTTTCCGGTTGAACGTCGACTCCAGGTACGACGGGATCAGGAAGACCTTGTTCTGTCCGGCGATCTTTGCGTACACGTCGCTGCCGGTCGGTGTCTTCGCTCCGATGTGCAGCGTCTGGGGCTGGCCGCCAGCCTTGAAGGTCACTTCGATCCGCGGTTCAGCGAGCCCGAATTCCTTCAGGTCCTGTGCGTTGTCGTCGATGACGCGCTGCTGCTCGAGCGTCGACAGGTTGGACGTGATTCCCGACACCTCCGATGCGTCAGCGGGTGCCGGCCCTCCATCGGCCGGCACGACGACCTGCCAGTCGGATCCTGCTTTTTTGAGCGTGGTGCGGTCTCCCGAGTCGGACTTGATCGTCACTTCGTCGATCTTGTCGGACTCGACCGTGAAAACCTTCTCGAGCTTTTTCTCGTCGGTGGGCGAGGTCGGACTTCGGTACTCCTTGGTCGCGAAGTATGCGACCGGGACGAGAACGAGAACGAGGAGTAACAGGGTGCGTGCGCCGCGCATCTATCTCCTCACCCACCAGGTCCGGATGCCGACGAGCAGGATCAGGCCCGGGATGATGAAGACCGTGAGCCAGAAGATGTTCCGCTCCTGCGCCGCGGTGACCGTGATGCGCCGGTCTTCCGGATCGCGCGGCCGGATCGAGATCATGTTCTCCTGTTGCGCGAGCCAGTTCACTGAGCTCATGAACAGATCGCGGTTGCCCGGGATGCCCAGCCACCCGTTCGATGCGAAGTCGGAGTCGCCGATCGCGACGATCCGTGTCTCCGGTGTCTTCGGAGCATCCGGCTTGTCTGACGGCGGCGTCGTCGGCGGCCTCTCCGCGGACGCGGACACGGCGGCGCCGAGGGAGATCGGCCCGGGCTTGTCGCCCTTGGGTTCGTCGCGCTCGACTCGCCCCGATGTCATCAGCTCCTTGATGTCGGTCTCCGCCCAGCTCCGCGGGCTGGTCTGGATCAGGTTCTGCGCGAACCGGTTGTTGGCGCCGGCGCTGATCGCGGTAGCCGAGCGTGCCATCGCATAGGCCGTCAACAGGCGAAACCTGTCGGTGATCGGATGCGGATCGTACTTCGCGGCGAGCGGCACTTCGGGGCCGGTGCCGAGCATCTGGCCCATGCCGCTCGCATCGACCACGACGTTGTTGCCGACCTCGATCGCCCATTCCTTCAGGAGCGCGAGGACGTTGGTCACATCCGGCGTCTCGGGCTTGGCCGGTGGATCGAGCAGGAAGAAGATCTTTCCCCCTCGGGCGAGATACGCCTTGAGCATCTCGATTTCCGCCGGGAACAGGTCCGTTCGCGGGCCGGCGACGATCAGCACGGTCGCATCGGCGGGCACCGCCTGGACCTGCGCGAGCACGACGGTGTCATGCTCGAAGTTGTCGGATTTCAGCGCCGACACGATTGTGGAATAACCCGTCTGGTCCGACCCCTCGAGCGCCCGTTCGCCGTGCCCCTGGGCGAAGTACACCTTGTTCTTCGTCCCCTGCACGACCTTGATCAGGCCATTGGTCAGGTCCTGCTCGCCGTCGGACGTGACCCGCTCGACCCGGCCGTCGTATTCGAACACGACCGTGCCTACCTGCTGGACGCCGTACTGCGTCGCCAGCGCCGGGCGGCGTTCGACGTCCACGTACTCCACCGTCAGCTTGTCGGAGAGGTACTTGTATTCATCGAGACGCGCGCGGTACCGATCGAAATCTTCGGACCTCGCGAACACGCGCACGGCGACCGGCTTCTGCAGCGAGCCGACCACCTTTTTCGTCTGGTCCGACAGCGTGAACTGCTTTGCCGCGGTCAGATCCCACCGCTTGTTGCGCCGGTTTGCCAGGAAGTTGATCCCGATGAGGATGGCGAGCACGATCGCAATGCTCGCGATCGCCACCGACCCGAACCGCGCTTCACGGCCGGAAAACGAACGCGCGATCGACCGCCAGTCGCTGAGGATGTAGAGCAGGACGCAGACCAGGCCGGCGATCGACAGCCGACCGACCCACTCCTCCCATTCGGGCCGGAGAAAACGGATCGCCACCGCCGCGAAGACGAGGGCGACACCGAGCCATCCGAGGAGTCCGAGGATTTTCTTCAACATACGTTAGTGTTCGCCCCTCCGCTTGAAACCGCCCCGGGGCGCTCCCCCCGGACCTCCTGGCTCGCTCCACTCGCCGGGTCCCATCCCCCCGCGCCGTTCCGCTCGCAATGGGTGTCTCACCCGCGCCAGCGTTCGCTG
>JACDCA010000106.1 GCA_013694635.1 Acidobacteriota bacterium
CCGCACAGGCTGACACCACCGGCGCAATGGCGAAGAGCAGCGCGTCGGCCGCCTTCGGCCGCAGCTGCTCCTTGAACATCAGCTTGATGACGTCGGCGAACGGTTGCAGCAACCCCTCGAACCCGACGCGGTTCGGCCCCTTTCGGTCCTGGATGTACGCGCAGACTTTGCGCTCCATCCACACCATGAAGGCGGCAGACAGCACGAGCATGTTGAAGACGACGAAGATCAGCCCGAGATGAGCCGCGATCTGTGGGTTGAAAGAAGGCATCAGCTCTCAGCTATCAGCTTCAGTGCGCATGGGCAGTAGTCATCCTCGTTGCGCGCCACTCGGCGGGTAGCGTGCAGCGTCCTTCGCGGATGTGATCCTCGAACTCCTGCCGGAAGTGCTTCACGGTGGTGAGGGCTGGCGTCGCCGCGGCGTCGCCGAAAGCGCACAGCGTCTTGCCGACGATGTTCCCGCCGACGCTGACGAGCAGGTCGATGTCACGCATCACCCCTTCGCCGTTCTCGATGCGGGTCAGGATCTTGTACAGCCAGTCGCTGCCTTCGCGGCAGGGCGTGCACTTGCCACAGGACTCGTGCTTGTAGAAGTAGAGGAGATTGCGCGCCAGCCAGACCATGCAGGTCGTCTCGTCCATCACGATGATGCCCGCCGAACCCAGCATCGAACCGGCCTTCACCACATCGTCGAAACTGGCCGCAACGTCGAGCTGGTCGGGGAGAAGGATCGGCACCGAGGATCCGCCGGGGATGACCGCCTTCAACTGATGACCGTCCCTGATACCGCCGGCGTAGTCATAAATCAGCTGGCGCAGCGTCGTGTGCATCGACGCCTCGAAGACCCCGGGCTTCTTCACGTGACCACTCACGCAGAACAGCTTCGGCCCGCCGTTCTTCTCGGGGCCCAGCTTCGCGAACCACTCCGCTCCGTTGAGGACGATGGGCGGCAGGTTGCAGAGCGTTTCGACGTTGTTCACGGCGGTCGGGCAGTTGTAGAGCCCCGACACCGCTGGGAACGGCGGTTTGATGCGCGGCTGCGCGCGCTTGCCTTCGAGCGATTCGATGAGCGCCGTTTCCTCGCCGGCTTCGTAGGCGCCGGCGCCGCGATGGAGCACGATGTCGCAGTGGAAGTCGGAGCCCATGATGTTCTTGCCGACGTACCCCCGGGCGTAGGCCTTTGCCAGCTCCGCCTCCATTATTTGTTGCACGTGGTAGAACTCGCCGCGGATGTAGATGTAGGCGACTTTCGCGCCGATGGCCCAGGAGCCGATCAGACAGCCCTCGAACAGCGAGTGAGGGTTGCGCTCCATCAGGACGTGGTCCTTGAACGTCCCCGGCTCACTCTCGTCGGCGTTGCAGGCGATGTATTTCGGCAGCGGCGTGTCCTTCAACACGAACTGCCATTTCATTCCCGTCGGGAAACCGGCGCCGCCACGCCCGCGAAGCCCCGAGGCCTTCACCAGTTCGATGACGTCGTTCGGCTTCATCGCCAGCGCCTTCTTCAGCCCCTCGTAGGCGCCATGCTTCACGGAGAAGTCAAGGGTGTAGCTGTTCGGCTCCCGGATGTACTTCGTGAGAATTGGATCCATATCTATCGGGCGCCGCCGTGCATGCGCGAAGCGAACCGTTTCATCGTTCGACCTCCAGGTGGCATCCGCTGAACACGGCAGCTCCCTTTGCCTTGATCGCGTCAACCAGCTGTCCGGCATCCTCCGGCCTCAGGCACTCATGCCAGAGTTCGTTGTTCACCATGACCACCGGCGCGCGGTCGCAGGCGCCGAGGCATTCGAACTCCACCAGCGTGAACATCCCCGACGGATCGGTTTCGCCGATCCCGATCCCGAGCTTCTCCGACAGCGCTTCGGTCACGCGCTCGGCGCCGTTCAGCGCGCAGGAGAGCGTGCGGCACACCTGCAGCACGTACTTCCCGACCGGCGCCTTGTGGAACATCACGTAGTACGTCGCGACGTCGTCGACTTCCGCGGGAGTCATATCGAGCAGCGGGGCGATGTGCCGCATCCCGTTCGCGGTCAGGTATCCCTGCTGCTCCTGCACCAGGTAGAGCGCCGCGAGAACGGCGGACCGCTTTCGATCGGGTGGATACTTCGTCACGATCTCGTCCAGCTGCGCCCGGCGCTCCGGCGTGAGGGCGAACGGCGGGCCCTCCGGCACGGTATGGCGCGCGGACTTCTGGAATTTCGCGCGGTCGTACTCCATCAACGGGTGGAAACTCATCGGTCAACGTCCCCCATGACGACGTCGGTGGAGCCAATCACGGCGATGACGTCGGCGATCATGCCGCCGACGATCATTCTCGGCACTGACTGGCACGCGTAGAACGACGGCGCCCGCAACTTCACGCGATACGGACGGTTGGTGCCATCCGACACGATGCTGAATCCGTGCTCGCCGCGCGGGCCCTCGATCGGGACGTAGCACTCGCCGGGCGGCACCGTGAACCCCTGCGAATACACCAGGAAGTGCTGAATGAGCGCCTCCATCTCCGTGTACACCTTGTCTTTTGGCGGCGGGACGATGCGGTAGTCCTGGATGTCGAACATGCCCCGCGGAGTGATCCGCTGGATCGCCTGCTTGCAGATCCGCACGCTCTGGCGCATCTCCTCGAGCCGCACCAGGTAGCGCGCGTAGACGTCGCCGGCAGTCTGCAGTGGGACGTCGAACTCGTAGGTCTCGTATCCCGAATAGGGGATCGCGCGGCGGACGTCGTAGTTCACGCCGACCGCGCGCGCGATCGGACCGACGAGGCCGTAGCCGATCGTCTCTTCCTGCGACAGCACGCCGACATC
>JACDCA010000114.1 GCA_013694635.1 Acidobacteriota bacterium
CTCCTCATTTCTTGACCGGCGGGGCCCCCCGCACCCCGCCTGGCTCGCTCCGCTACGTGGGTCCCCTCGCCCACGCCGCTCCGCTCGCACGCACCGACGGCAGTGAGCGAACCGATCGCCGATTCGAACACCACCAGACCATCCTTGCTGCCGAGCCACGCCTCGCACGCGCGCTCCGGATGCGGCATCAGTCCGACGACATTGCGTGACTCGTTGCAGATGCCGGCGATCGAATGCACGGATCCATTGGGATTGCTGCTGTCGCTGACCTGTCCGCTGGCATCGCAGTAGCGAAAGATCACCCGGCCGGAGGCCTCGAGCTGTGCCACGGTGTCGTCGTCCGCGTAGTAGTTGCCTTCGCCATGGGCGATCGGCAGACTGAGCACCTGCCCGGAGCTTGCCGCAGACGTAAAGGGAGTATCCCCGTGCTCGATGCGCACCCACACGTGCTCGCAGTGAAACTTGAGGTCGCGGTTGCGCAGCAGCGCGCCCGGGAGAAGATGCGCCTCGCACAGGACCTGAAATCCGTTGCAGATCCCGAGCAGCGGACCGCCGGCGGCCGCGAACTGCGTCACGGCTGCCATGACTGGCGAAAATCGCGCGATCGCGCCGGTGCGCAGGTAGTCACCGTGAGAGAACCCGCCGGGCAGGATGACGACGTCCGCCCCCTTGAGACTCGTCTCCTTGTGCCAGATGAACTCGGCGTCCTGCCCGAGCACGTGCCGGGCGGTGTGATACGCGTCGTGGTCGCAGTTTGAGCCGGGAAACACAATGACGGCAAATTTCATTTTTCCTCCACTTCGCTCGGTGGGGCCCCTTCAGATTCCCCACCTCGCTGCGCGCTCGCGGCCGCCTGCGGCGGCTCCCTTCCGGCGCTCGCTTGCGGGCCGTCAATCAACTTCCACTCTGTAACTTTCGATCACCGGATTGGCGAGCAGTTTGTCGGCAACTTCGGACGCCATCGACCGCGCCCTGTCAGCGGACGGCGCGTCCAGCTCGAGCTCGAAATACTTTCCCTGCCGGACGTCGCCGACGCCGGCGTACCCCATCGAATGCAGTGCATCAGCGATGGTCCGACCCTGCGGATCGAAGACCGACGGCTTCAACGTCACGAACACGCGCGCTCTCATACCGCCTCCGCTCTTTTCTTTCATGGCGGGGGCCCCTGCACCCCGGCAAGCTCGCTTCGCTACGTGGGCCCGACGCCCACTCCGCTGCGCTCGCGTCAGGTCGCAGAGACGGAGCCGAACACCCGTCCGAAGATCGCGTCCACATTTCTGAGCTGGTCATCGAGATCGAACGCCTTGTCGATGTCGTCCGACGTCAGCACGTTTCGAACGTCCGGGTCGACGAGTAACAGCGACTTGAAGTCCATCTTTTCGTGAAACGACTTCATGGCGTTGCGCTGAGCCCACTCGTACGCCTGCTCTCGAGAGATGCCGCGCCGCGCAAGCTCCAGCAGCACCGTCCCCGAGAACACCACCCCGCGCGATCGTCCGAGATTCTCCATCATGCGGTCGGGATAGACGACCATCCCGTTGACGATCCGCGTGAAACGGCGCAGCATGTGGTCCAGCGCGATGAAGCTGTCGGGGAGGATCACGCGTTCCACCGAGGAGTGGGAGATGTCGCGCTCGTGCCAGAGGGCAACGTTTTCGAGCGCCGCCATTGCGTTCGCGCGTAGCAGCCGCGCGAGCCCGGTGATCTGCTCGGATCCGACGGGGTTGCGCTTGTGCGGCATCGCCGACGACCCCTTCTGCCCTTTCCCGAACGGCTCCTCGATCTCGCCGATCTCGGTTTTCTGCAGCCCTCGGATTTCGAGCGCAAATTTTTCAAGAGACGCCGCCACGATCGCCAGCGTGCAGAGAAGCTCGGCGTGGCGGTCACGCTGGATCACCTGCGACGACACGAGGGCCGGCTCGAGGCCGAGCTTTTCGCAGACGCGGGCTTCAATGGATGGATCGAGATGCGCAAAGGTCCCGACCGCGCCGGAAATCTTGCCGACGGCAATGGTCTGACGCGCGCGGAGAAGGCGGTCGAGCCCGCGCTGAAGCTCCGCGTACCAGACCGCGAGCTTGACGCCGAGCGTCATCGGCTCGGCGTGCACGCCATGGGTCCGGCCGATCATCGGCGTCCGCCGGTGTTCCTCCGCGCGCGTGCGGACGGCATCCATCGCCGCCGCAACCTGTTTCACGAGGAGGTCGCACGCGGCGCGCATCTGGAGCGCCTGCGCCGTATCGACGACGTCGGACGACGTCAGACCGAAGTGCAGCCACCGCGCCGCCGGCCCCGCCTTTTCCGCGACTGCGGTCGTGAACGCAATGACGTCGTGCTGCGTCGTTTTTTCGATGTCCTCGATGCGCGCGATGTCGAACGACGCGCGGGCGCGCAGGTCGCGCGCGGCGTCAGCCGGGATGATGCCCGCCGCCGCCATCGTGTCGGCGGCGGCGAGCTCGACTTCGAGCCACGTCTCGTAGCGCCGCTGCTCGCTCCAGATCGCCCCCATCTCGGGGTGGGTGTATCTCTGAATCATTCAGCTTTCAGCGAACAGCCTTCAGCTCATTCGAGCGAGAGCCGCTCGCGCGGTAGATCAGGCTTCCGCGGTCCGAGAACCGTCGCGGCCAGCGCGCCGCTGTCGAAGAGCTCCGACGCCACGCGTTGCACGTCGTCGGCCGTGACCTTCTCAACACCCTCGAGCGTTTCGTCGAGCGTGAACTGCCGGTCGAAGTAGATTTCAGTGCGGGCCAGATGCGACATGCGGCTCGCGGTGTTCTCGAGACTCAGCATGAGACTGCCCTTCAGATGGTCCTTCGCGCGTCGAAGCTCGGACTCGGAGATCGGCGACTGCTTCAGCGCGCGCAGCTCCGCAACGCACAGATCCACGACTTCCTCGACCGCGTCGTTGGCGCACCCCGCGTAAATCGTGAGGTTACCGGCGTCGCGATAGGCGCTCAGTCCGCTGAACACCGAGTACGCCAGGCCCCGCTTCTCACGGACGTTCTGAAACAGGCGCGAGCTCATCGATCCGCCGAGCACGGTGTTCAGGATGTAACTGACGTACCGGTCCTCATGCGGCTGCGGGTAACTGTCGGTGCCGAGACAGATGTGGCTCTGCTCCAGCTCCTTCGTGCGTGTGATGACCTGCGGCACGACGCGAGGCGGCCCGCCGTTGACCCGTTCGCCGTCCCGGGCGATCGCTCCAAAAGCAGTCTCGAGCAGCGCGCGGACCCTGGCGTGCTCCAGGTTGCCCGCGGCGGTGACGATCATGTTCGACGCGACGTAGGCGCCACCGAAGTACCTGTGAAGCACATCGGCGTTGAAATCCTCGACGGTCTTCTTCGAACCGAGGATGGGGCGGCCGAGCGCATGCCCCTCCCAGAAGTGTTCCGTGAACAGCTCGTGGACCAGATCGTCGGGGGTGTCCTCGACCATCTTGATCTCTTCGAGGATCACCTTTTTTTCGCGTTCGATTTCCTCCGCGGCAAACGCCGGGCGAAGCACGATGTCGGCGAGGATGTCGACGGCGAGCGGCAGGTGCTCGTCGAGCACTTTGATGTAGTAGCTCGCGTACTCTTTCGCGGTGAAGGCGTCGATCTGGCCGCCGATGGAGTCGATCGACTGGGCGATGTCTTCGGCCGACCGCGTATCGGTCCCCTTGAAGAGCATGTGCTCGACGAAATGCGCAATCCCGCTGCGCTCGTCGGACTCATGGCGCGAACCGCGGTTCAACCACACCCCGATCGTCACGGACCGGACGTGGGGCATCGCCTCGGTGATCAGCCGCAGTCCATTGTCGAGGACGTCGCGAACAACCATAGATTGATCGGCGGGGCCCCCTGCACCCCGCCTGGCGGCCTTCACTCGCTTTCGCTCCGTTCCGGCCGCTCTTCGCGAGACCGCAAGTGCTTGTTTATGTGGGACTTAACAGGAAGCCAAGAAAATCGGATGATATCACGCGCCGGGCGGTCGTTCAACTGCCAGCATCAGTTGGACCGCTTCGGCCGATACAGCCCGTGCCCCCGCGGGGTAGTACAATTGGGGTTCTCTCCTGCGACCCCCTGGCCATGAGTACCTACGAACGGATCGACATCGCCGCGCTCGAACTTGACGAGCTTGAATCCGCCTTGGAACGGCTCGGCCATCCGCGTTTCCACGCCCGGCAGGCATTCCAGTGGATCCACAGACGTGGGGTGACAGAGTTCGCCCAGATGACCGATCTCAGCCGCGATCTGCGGCGGCGGCTGGAGGCGGAGTTCGAGATCCAGACGCCCCAGGTCATCCGACGGGACGTTTCGTCCGACGGCACGACGAAGTTCCTCCTCGAGCTGGCCGACGGCAAGCAGATCGAGTCGGTTTTCATCCCGGATACGCCGGCGCAGACCTTCTGCATCTCAACGCAGGTGGGTTGCGCGATGCGGTGTGCCTTCTGTCTCACTGGCCGGATGGGCATCGACCGCAACCTGACCGCCGGCGAGATCGCCGGCCAGGTGCGCGTGCTCGCGCGGGAGCTGCGCATGCTCGACACGCGGTTCAATATCGTCCTGATGGGCATGGGAGAGCCGCTGCACAACTACGAATCGACGATGCAGGCGCTCCGCATCCTGGCGGACGATCACGGTCTGTCAGTGAATCCGCGACGGGTGACGCTTTCCACCGTGGGCGTGCTGCCGGCGCTCGAGCGGCTCGCGACCGAACCCGTCATGCCAAATCTCGCGATCTCGCTGCACTCGACGACCGAGGAGCAGCGTGATCTGCTCGTGCCTATCAATCGGAAGTACGGGTTGAAGGAGCTGCTCGACGCGTGCCGCAGATTCCCGGTGAAGCGTCGTGAGCGGATCACCTTCGAGTACGTGATGCTCAAGGGAGTCAACGATTCCCCGGACGATGCAAGGCGTCTCGTGAGACTGCTGCACGGGATTCGCGGCAAGGTGAACCTGTTGCCGCTGAATGAAGCGGCAAACATCCCGTTCGAGCGGCCTTCAGACGAGACGGTGAATCGCTTCGCGAAGATCGTGGCCGATCACGGGGTGACTGTCTCGGTGCGCAAGTCGCGCGGCCGTGACATCCGCGCGGCGTGCGGCCAGCTCATCACCGAGACCGCCCGCACCCAGACTCCCGGCCGCCGGCTCGCCATGCTGATGCAGCAGGGCGTCTAGGGATTGATACTCCTAAGCAGCTCGCCCTGCGTCGCTGAAACAAGCCGTACGTTTACGCGTTCGTTCCGCTGACGGCCGGCCGGAATTCTTACCTTCAGGTAGTTATCGGTCACGACGAGCGTGCCGTCCTCGAGCGTCAGCCCGGGTCGGACGGTCCCACGCTGGAATTCGTGAAATCTCCGTGTCAGCTCGGCGCCGATGGAGCGCACGGCTGCGCCGCGCTCACGGATCACGGGCCCGGCCACCTTGCTTTTCAGTGCGGACGCCTCCGTCCCTTCGCGGTCCGAATAAGGGAACACGTGCAGGTGCGACAACCCGGAGTGCGGGAGGTACGCGAGGTTCGCGTCGAAGTCAGCATCCGATTCACCGGGGAACCCCGCGATGATGTCGGACCCGATCGACGCGTGTGGGAGGCGTTCGACGATGGAGTCGATCAGGCCGCGGTAGTAATCGAGGGTGTAGGGCCGGCGCATTGCTGCGAGCATCCGATCGCTGGCATGCTGCAGCGGCAGGTGGAAATGCGGCGCGAAACGCCCGCCGCTGGCTGCCACGACTTCGACGATGTCGCGGGTGCAGTCCATCGGCTCCAGGGAACTGATGCGGAACGTCACATCGAGATTCGCGGCTTCGAGCGCGCGCAACAGCTCGAGCAATGAGGAGGGCTCCTGGAGGTCGCGCCCGTACGACCCAAGGTGTACGCCCGTGAGGACGATTTCCTTGAAACCCGCCGCAGCAATCCGGGTGACTTCGTCGACGACCGGCCCGAGAGCCATGCTCCGGCCGCTGCCGCGCGTCGCCGGAATGATGCAATACGAGCAGCGTTCCTCGCAGCCGGTCTGGACGCGGAATGTAAATGCCGTCCGGCCCGTCACGCCAGGCGTGATGAGAGCCCCGCACGGGCCATCGCCATCTCCGAACCGCAGCGGAGTAGCCTGCTCGACGGCGTCGAGAAGGTCCGACTTGGAACGGTTGGGAATGACTTTCAGGACATTCGGCAACGCCTCGACGTCCGCTGGACGCCGCGTCGCGTAGCAGCCGGTTGCAATGATGCGGGCGGAGGGGTTCTCGCGCGCGATGCGCCTGATCGTCTGCCGCGCTCCCTGATCCGCCGTCGCGGTGACCGAACAGGTGTTGACGAACACGACGTCCGCGGCCGCAGCGGTCGAAGGCTCGGCGCCACGCGCCCGCAGCTGCTCCTCCAGCTGCAACGAGTCGGCCTGGTTCACGCGGCAACCGAAGGTCAGGATGGAGTACCTCATGTGCGACGTACGACGTGCTACGTGCTACGTGCGATTTTCGCGGCCGCTGCCTCCACCTTGTCGGCCAGCTTCCTCTTATAATCATTCAGGCGGTCGGCGATCGCCGGGTCAGCAAGTGCGAGCATCTGCGCCGCGAGGACGCCGGCGTTGGTCGCGCCGGGCTTGCCAATCGAGACGGTCGCGACCGGAACGCCCGGGGGCATCTGCACCGTCGACAGCAAAGCATCGAGCCCTTTCAGGGCCGAGGAGTCGATCGGCACGCCAATGACAGGCACTGTCGTGTGCGCCGCGACGACGCCGGCGAGGTGCGCGGCAGCGCCGGCGCCGACGATGAACACCTTCACGCCACGCCCCGGCGCTTCGGCCACCAGCCGCATGACACGCTCCGGGGACCGGTGAGCGGACGCCACGGTCATTTCGCACGGGATCTGGAACTCGTCGAGAACGTCGACGGCCGCCTGCATGGTCGGCGCATCTGAGTCGGAGCCCATTAGAATGAGAACCCGGATGTTGCTCATCGAGCTAAAGCCTTCCTGCCGATGTCGCGGCGGAACTGCATGCCGTCGAATGAGATTCTGGAGACCCCCTCGTACGCCCGCCCGACTGCCGTCTCGAATGTCGGGCCTTTACCGACGACGGTGAGGACGCGGCCGCCTGCCGTCACAGGCCGGCTAATGCCGGCCTCTACCGATCGCGTTCCAGAGTGAAAAACCAGGACGTCCTCGGGAAGGGAGTCCAGTCCCTGGATGGGTGTGCCTGACTCGACGGGGCCCGGGTACCCACGCGATGCCATGACTACGCCGACGTGTTTGTCGTCGCTGACATTCAACGGGCCCGGCACGAGGTCTCCCTCGGCGGCGGCGACGAGGCGCGGCACCAGGTCTTCCTGAATGGCGGGAAGCACCACCTGCGCTTCAGGGTCTCCGAAGCGGACGTTGAATTCGACGACTTTCGGACCGTCGCACGTCAGCATGAGGCCGGCATACAGAAAACCGCGATACTCGTGGCCGTCGGCTCGCATACCCGCGACCACCGGTTCGACGATCTCGCGCATGATCGTGGCCTGCATTGTCGAGTCGACCAGCGGGCTCGGGGCAAATGCGCCCATGCCTCCGGTGTTGGGCCCGTGGTCGTTGTCGAAGACCCGCTTGTGATCCTGTGCCGACAGGATGGGCATCGCGCGGCGACCGTCGCAGAGCGCGAAGAACGATACCTCCGGCCCCACCATGCATTCTTCGATGACGACCCGCGTACCGGCCTCGCCGAACAGCCGTTCATCCATCGCATTGTGAATCGCAAGGAGGGCTTCTTCTGCGTCGGCTGCGACCACGACCCCCTTGCCTGCGGCCAGGCCGTCCGCTTTTATGACCGCGGGGAATCCGAGCTCCCCCGATGCGACGATCGCGCGCGCGTCATCGGCTGACGTGCAGACGCGGTACCGGGCGGTCGGGATTCCGTGACGCGCCATGAATTCCTTCGCGAACACCTTGCTGCATTCGAGCTGCGCGGCAGCGCGTGTCGGGCCGAAGACACGCAGACCGCGCCGGATAAACACGTCGACGAGTCCGGCATTCAGCGGAACTTCGGGGCCGACAATCGTCAGTCCAACGTGTTCCGCTTCGGCAAGACCGGCGAGCGCGTCGATATCGTGGGAATCGATGGGAATGTTGCGCGCGATGGTGGCGATCCCGGGGTTGCCGGGCGCACACAGCACGTCGGTGACGGCATGCTCGCGGGTGAGTTTCCAGGCCAACGCGTGCTCGCGGCCGCCGCCCCCTACAACGAGCACCTTCATCCGCCTAAGTCCAACTGTGTGAGGGAGTTGTGCGCGGAAATGCTTTCCGCTGGAAACCGCGTTTACCTGTGATAGCCTAACACATTCCGTCGAACTCAACGGGCCCGGCAGGGGGAACTCTGAACGGGCACCTATGAACGATGAACCGCGAACTATGAATGATGAAGTGTGAGCAATGATCGCGTCTCTCGCGATTCATTGTTCGTAGTTCATTGTTCATAGTTCCCAACTGGCCGCGAAGGGGGTGTTTCGAGCTTGGCTGAAGTGAAAGTACAGGAAGGCGAATCGATCGAGAGCGCGCTGCGCCGTTTCAAACGCAAGGTGCAGCAGGAAGATATCATCAAGGATATCAAGAAGCACTCGTTCTACCTGAAGCCGGGCGACCGGCGCCGCGCAAAGCAGGCGCTGGCGCGCAAGCGCACGCGCAAGAAGCTGCGTCGCGAAGTCGAATAGCGAGAGCCGGCTCCGGATGGCCGGCTGACAGGCACTACAGACG
>JACDCA010000131.1 GCA_013694635.1 Acidobacteriota bacterium
CAATAAAGGACCGCACCTCGATCCGTTGCGGGGTGACGCCCGGTTCGACGCGCTTGTCCGGCGCCTGAAGTTCCCCGGCGCATGATCACCAGACGCCTCGCATCGACGCTGCAACTGATCTCGCAACCGGATCACGCCGCGCTCGCGTTTCGCATCATGCGGGCCTGGGACATCACGCACTTTCCCGAATCGCCACGGAAGCCGTCCATTCTGAGCGCGATCGAGCATCATGACGACGGGTGGGCGGAAGCCGACGACACCCTGATCGTGGACGAGACGTCAGGTCAGCTGCTCGATTTCATTCACGCTCCCGACACGGTCAAGCGCGACACGTCGTCCAGAGGCATCGAACGCCTGGAGGCGGACCCGTACGCCGCGGCGCTGGTGGCGCAGCATCGGCTGCACGTCTACCGGCGGTACGCGAGCGATCCCGAGTGGCGCGCGTTCTTCCTGGAAGTGACCACTGCCCGCGATACGTACATGCGCGCTGCAGGCTCGATTCCGCTATCCGATCTCCTGGACGACTATCGCCTCGTACGCGCCGGCGACCTGGCGTCGCTGGCCTTCTGCAACCAGTGGACGTCCACCGATGCGGACGAATGCGGATATGCGATCCGCTTCGACGGAACGGCGCTGAGGATCACCCCGGATCCATTTGCCGGGCGCGCCATAGAGATCGAGATCGACGCGCGCGAGATTCCCGACCATCCCTTCGCGTCTCAGGCGGAGGCGCAGCGGGTGGTGGCGGCCGCGCCGATCGTCAGACTTCAAGCAGTTAGCAATTGTTAACCGACAGCCGGTAGTGGTGCCGGTTGACTCAAATGCTCCTGATCTCCTGATCTCCTGTTATCCCTCCTGATCTCCCCCCGCCATCGATGGCCGGAAACACGGTGTCGTCCGGCAGGTCGATGAGGAATGTGTCCCGCAACAGCGGCAGGAGCTCGCTGCGGGCGATCTCGCGGGTCACGGTCTCCGAGTCGCGGATCTCCGTGTAGATTGGATAGCGGAGAATGTAGCGGGCCTCGCGAGTGGTGCGCTGCACGGTCAGTGCGCGGACGAACGGGCTCTGCGGATGGGTGCTCGTGAACCAGTTGGCCATCTCGAAGTCCATGGGATACGCGGGCTGAAGCGCGAATGCGTACTCATCCTCCCAGTCCGCTGCGCGCCGCAGCTGCAGCACGCGCAGATCGCCTTCTTCGACGACGCGATGGGCGAGTCCCGAGCAGCGAACTGACGGCTCGCCATCCATCCGTAGCGGTTCGAGCAGACCCTCTCCGCCAAACCCGACGTCGGCGAGCCATTGCGCATCCTCGACCCGTACGGTGAGCACCATGTGGGAGCGTGGCCTCACCCCGGTGGTTCGCGCGCGAACGCGCGCCTCCATCGGCGTCACCACGAAACCCAGATCCTGCAGAATCGCGAGGAACAGGGTGTTCTGCTCGAAGCAATAGCCACCGCGCCGCCGAGTGATCAGCTTGTCGGCGACCTGATCGAGCTCGAGACGGATGCCGCGCCCGAGCAGAATGTCGAGGTTCTCGAACGGATTCGCGGCGACGTGAGCGGCGTGCAGGCGGCGTAGCGTCTCGACGTTCGGCGGACCCGCATCGGCCAGCCTCACACGTGTCAGATAGTCATCGAGGAGCACTGCTACCACGTCCAGCTTCCCGCGGGCGGGGGCCACGCGCCCGTCAACTGCCGCAGCAGCATCACCTGGCCGAGATGATGAGCGTTGTGGGTGGCGACGTGCAAGAACCAGTCCTGCGAGAACGCTATGTGCGCCACGATCTCGGCGATCGAGTGGGGCGCGCCAGGCAGGTGGGGTTCAGCCGCCGTTCGGTCGAGTCCGTCGAGCGCCTTGGCCGGTGCCAGAAACGTGACCGGGGAACTGAGAAACTCTCGCAGATTCATCGCCGGCGATTCTAAACGATGACTGGCGACTCGCGACTGACGACTTCCGACTGCGGTAGCCTATGGCATGCTTCGAGCCTTTCTGGCCGCTTCTCTTGGCGTCGCCACGCTGTGCGTCAGCGCGCTGCCCGCCCAGGATAACGCGTCGAAGATTGACGCCTCCGCCTACCGGGACCTTCGCTATCGCCTGATCGGGCCGTTTCGCGCGAGCCGTACGGTCGCCGGTGTCGGCATTCCCACGCAGCCCAACGAGTTCTTCGCCGGCGTGCACACCGGTGGCGTCTGGAAGACGGACGATTACGGCCGCACATGGAGACCGATCTTCGACAGGGCGCCGACGGGATCGATCGGCGACATCGGCGTCTCGTGGTCGAACCCGGACATCCTCTATGTCGGCACCGGCGAGGGGCTCCATCGTCCGGACCTGGGCGTCGGCGACGGCATCTTCAAATCCACTGACGGCGGGCAGTCATGGAAGCACGTCGGTCTCGGCGACGTGCAGCAGGTCGGGCGCCTCGTCGTCCATCCCACGAATCCGAACATCGTGTTCGTCGCTGGCCTCGGGCATCCGTACGGTCCCAACGCCGAGCGCGGCATTTTCCGGACGACGAATGGCGGCGCGACCTGGGAGAAAGTCCTGTACGTCAACGAGAACACCGGCGGAGTCCAAGTGGAGTTCGATCCGAAGAATCCCAATGTCGTTTACGGCTCGCTCTGGGAGCACCGCGAGGGACCGTGGGAAAACGCAAGCTTCTCCGGTCCAAACAGCGGCCTCTACAAATCAACCGACGGCGGCACAACGTGGACGCAACTCAAGGATGGCCTGCCGGCCCGCGCCGGGGGAGTGGGCCGCATCTGCCTCGGCATCAGCCCCAGCGATCCGGAACGCCTGTATGCGGCGGTAATGGGGCAGGGACGCGGAGCGGAAGGCTTCTACCGCTCCAACGACGGCGGCAAAAGCTGGACACTCGTCAACACCGACGGTCGGCTCGGCCTCGACGTCCGCGTGCACCCGAAGAATCCCGACGTCATCTTCGTCGGCAATATCGCCGCGTATCGCTCGGACGATGCGGGCAAGACGTGGACCTCTATTAAAGGCGCGCCGGGCGGCGACGACTACCAGCGCATCTGGATCAACCCGCTGCAGCCCGACATCATGCTGTTCACCGCCGACCAGGGGGCCGTCGTGACCGTGAACGGCGGACGCACCTGGAGCTCCTGGTACAACCAGCCGACCGCGCAGATGTACCACGTCACCACAGACAACCAGTTTCCCTACTGGGTCTATGGCGGGCAGCAGGAGAGCGGCGCGATTGGAATCGCCAGTCGTGGGAACGGTGGGCAGATCTCCTTCCGCGACTGGATCGGCGTCGGCGTCGACGAGTATGCGTACATCGCGCCGGACCCGGTGGACACGAACATCATTTATGGCGGCCGGGTGATGCGGTTCGACCGGACGACGGGTCAGGCGCAGAACGTCGCACCGGAGGCGCTGCGATCGGGCAAGTACCGCATGCTGCGTACGATGCCGCTGCTCTTCCATCCAGCGGATCCGAAGGCACTGTTCTTCGCCACGAATGTCCTGTGGAAGACGAGGAACGGTGGCGACACCTGGGACATCATCAGCCCCGACCTCTCGCGCGAGCAGCCGGACGTGCCCGAGAGCATCGGCGTCTACCGCACGCCGGAGATGCAGACGATGGCACGGCGCGGCGTCATCTACGCGGTCAGCCCCTCGGTGCGAGACGTGAACGTCATCTGGGCCGGAACAGACGACGGGCTGGTCCACGTGACGCGCGATGCCGGCAAGACCTGGACGAATGTGACGCCGCCGGAACTGCGCGCGTGGGACAAGGTCTCACAAATTGACGCCGGTCACTTCGACGCGAACACCGCCTACATCGCGATCAACGCCATCCGCCGCGACGACATGCGCCCGCACATCTATCGCACGCACGATGGTGGCCGCACCTGGACACGCATCGTTCATGGCATCAATCCCATGGGGCCGGTCAACGTGGTCCGCGAGGACCGCCAGACGCGCGGACTGCTGTTTGCCGGGACCGAACGCGAGGTGGTGTTCTCTGCAGACGACGGAGAAAACTGGCAGCCGTTACGGCTGAATATGCCGGCGACGTCGATTCGCGACCTGGTGATCAAGGAGGACGACCTCGTAATCGGGACGCATGGCCGATCGATCTGGATCATGGACAATGTCGGCCCCCTGCGGCAGCTCGCGGCGGCGGCGGCGGCCACGGGCGCGTTTCTCTTCACGCCACCCCGCGCGACGCGTGTGCGATCGAACATGTTCTCGGACACGCCGCTGCCGCCGGAGGAGCCGACGGGCCAGAACCCGCCGGACGGCGCGATTCTCGACTACTACCTGCCGCGCGGCGCGAAGAAGGTCACGCTGGAGATCGTGGGCGCGTACGACGAACTGATCCGCCGGTATTCCAGTACGGATGAACCCGAGCGCATCGACCCGAACACGTTGCCGTATCCGACCTACTGGATCCGGCCGCACCAGGCGCTCGGCACGAGCGCCGGGCACCATCGGTTCGTCTGGGACCTGCGATATGCGCCCCCGCGGGGAACACGCCGTACACACGCCATCGCCGCAATCTATCGCAACACGCCGAGCGGCCCGACGGGGCCGTTCGTGCATCCGGGTTCGTACTCGGTACGCCTCACCGTGGACGGCGCCGTGCGGCAGCGGAGACTCGAGGTGCGGCTGGATCCGCGCGTGACGATCGCGCCGGAGGACCTGCGCAGCCAGACCGACGCGTCACTTGCGTGTTATCGCGCGTACGAAGAGCTGCAGGAGATACGCGACGCGATCGACGCGCGTTCTCCCGATGCGCGGAAACCGTTGATGGCGCTGCGCGGGAACGGCGAGCCGGGTGACCAGGACGTCCTCTACGGAAGCATTACCGCCGTGTCTGCGGAGCAGGAGACGATCGTCGGGCTGCAGCAGAAATTCCTATATATGCTGACCTTGCTGCAGGGCGCCGACGCGCGGCCGACGCCGCAGTCGCTCGCGGCGGTGGCGGAACTGCAGAAGACGCTCGCAGCGCTGAAGGTCCGCTGGGCCAGGTCGCGCTGAGCAACGCCCATCGGGTTCAGCAGACGACCGCGGTGCCACTCACCGAGACCATGAGCATCCCGTTGCCCTTGCCGAGCACCTCGTAGTCGAGATCGATGCCGATGACAGCGTTCGCGCCGAGCTCCTGCGCCCTGGCTTCCATTTCCTTCATCGCGACCTCGCGGGCTTCGGCCAGGCCGCGTTCGTAGGTCGCCGAACGGCCGCCGACAATGTCCCGCACGCCGGCGAAAAGGTCCCGGAAAATATTTGCGCCGATGATGGCCTCGCCGGTGACAACGCCGAGATAGCGACTGACAGGCTTGCCTTCGAGAGCGGTTGTGGTTGTCATCAACATTAGGACCTTCTCCTTCCAGAGGGATTTTCGATCGATTCACCTCCAGTGTTACAGAAATGAGGCTCCCGAATCACTCGCTTCGCAGCGCCGTGCTTGGATCGACGTTCAGTGCGCTGCGGGCGGGGACGTAGCTGGCCGCGGCTCCGACCAACACCAGCACCAGGACCGCGCCGGCAAAACTCAGCGGATCCGCCGGTCCGACGCCGATCAGCAGGCTGCGGAGCGCGGCCCCACCCAGCAACGCGACGCCCACTCCGAGCAGGATGCCCACGCCGGTCAGCAGCAGACCCTCTCGCATGATCAGCGCAATCACCGATCGGCTGGATGCGCCAAGCGCCATGCGTAGCCCGATCTCACGCCTTCGCTGCGACGCGGCGAACGAAATGACGCCGTAGAGCGCCATCACGCCGAGGGCCAGTTCGAGCGCGGCGGTCGCCATCGCGGCGCCGGCGCCGAGCCGCTGGGGCAGCGTCACGCGATCGAAGTGCTCGTCCATGGTTTCCGCGCGCGCGAGACCCGCCGAGCGTTCGATCTCGTGAAGAGCCCGTTCCACCACCGGGGCCATGACGCCTGGTGGCACTGTCGTTCGCAGATGAAGTGTCATGCGTGGCCGGGAACGCTGAGCCGCAGAGAAGTACACCATCGGCATGGGATCCTCGCCGAACGACCGATGTCTCAGATCGCGCACCACACCAACGATGTGGACCAGTTCGCCGGTGTACTCGTCCGTGAACGTCCTGCCGACCGGCGCGCCATTCCAGAAATATCGCGCCATCGTTTCGTTGACCACGGCAACCGGCGGAGACGACTCGCGATCGGCCGCGGTGAACTCCCGTCCCTGTGTGACGGGGATATCGAGCAGCGCGAAATAACCTGCGCCGACAATGTTGATGTCCGGTGAGGTCGAGATCGGCGATCGGCCCTCCACAATCCGGATCGTCGTCTGACTGTTCGACCCGTCCATCGGCACGAGCAGGGCCAGCGCGACCCGCTCGACGCCGGGCACTTCAGAGACGGCGTGCACGGCCTCCTGGTAGAAACGGGCGTGGGCGCAGCCGCCGGCGGGGACGGTGGACAGGTTGATGCCGACGCTCAGAACGTCCGCGCGGCGGAAACCGGGGTCCTCTGTCTGGCCGGCGTGAGCGCTGCGGAGCATCAGCGCGGCCCCGATCGTGAGCGCGAGCGACAGCGCGACCTGGACCACTACGAGGCCGGAGCGGAGACCGAAACGAAACCCGCTGACCCGGACGGTTCGCGTCGCGTCCTTCAACTCGGCGTTGACATCCGCCCTCGTCGTCTGGAGCGCCGGCGCCAGCCCGAAGAGCACGACCGTCAACAGCGAGGCGCCGACGCTGAAGAGCAGGATGCGGTAATCGAGTGTCAGATCGAACACCGGGATGCCATCCGGCCGGAAGCGGAGGAAGAGTGCGGCAACCGATTGCGCGATCATCAGTCCGAGCGCCCCTCCTGCTGCCCCCAGCAGGGCGCACTCCGTCAACAACTGACGGACAACGCGCCGCCTCGAAGCGCCGAGTGCGAGCCTGACCGCGATCTCCTTCCGGCGAGTCGTCGCGCGTCCCAACAGCACGGTGGCCACGTTGACGCACGCAATCAAGAGAAGCGCCACGACACCGGCCATCACGCTCGAGAAGATGAGCATGACGGTACCCTGTGGGGCACCGGCGAAACGCGCCTCCGTCTCGGGGAGCACGGTGACTACACGGCCGCGCCCAGCCCGATTGCGCCATGCAACCGGATCCAGGCGGAGAAGGTCCGCGGCCGCCACTCGCAATGCCGCGTCCGCCTCCGGCCGGGTGACGCCGGCCTTCAGCCGGCCAAGGATCCTGAACGCGCGCTGCCGCCGGTCCCGGAGCAGGTCTGGGCCCGGCGAAATGATCTGGTGCATCGTCACAGGCACGAAG
>JACDCA010000218.1 GCA_013694635.1 Acidobacteriota bacterium
CCGCGGGGATCGCCGGCGACGTCGGCGCCGACCGGTGGCAGGTAGGCGCCGGCTGGTTCATCACGCCGGTGCTGCTGATGAAAGCCGAGTACGTGAACCAGAAGTTCAACGGCTATCCCGTGTCGCACATCCGCAGCGGCGGCAAGTTCAACGGGATGATGCTCGAGGGCGTCGTCGCCTTCTAAGGACACGGCCGTGAAACAAGCAGCAGCACTGGTTCTGTTCGGACTGCTTCGCGGCACGGGGCTGGCGGCTGACGCCGGCCCCGCCGCCGTGATCGACGTGCGGGAAACGGCGGGCGTCTATTCGGTTCACGCGCGCTTCTCCGTCCCGCAGCCGGCGGCAGCCGTTCGCGCGGTGCTCACCGACTACGAGTACATTCCCCGCTTCATGCCTGACATGAAAAAGAGCATCGTCCACGAGCGACGGGGAGACTCAGCGCTGGTGGAACAGGAAGCCGTCTCAAAGATCGTCGTGTTCTCGAAGAAGGTTCACCTGCTCCTCGACATCACGGAGGTGCCGGGCCAAATCCGCTTTCGCGACCGATGCGGGAAGAGTTTCGAGCAGTACGAGGGGGCCTGGACTTTCACCGAACAGAACGGCGTCACCGGCATCACCTACGAACTCACCGCGAGGCCCGCGTTCGACGTCCCTGAATTCATCCTCAAGCGGCTGCTGAAACGAGACGCGGGGGTCATGATCGACCGCCTGCTGGCCGAGATCGTGCGGCGCGCAGCCGGCTCAGTCGCAGTCACGCGCTGACCGCAGCCGCCGCCAGCAGCGCCCAGCTCCAGCCCCTTGGTAACTACTCGACCCACTCCGCGATGAATACGTTGGTCTCACCCTCCGATTTCGCATTCCGATTGGAGGCAAAGACCAGATGCCTGCCGTCAGGAGAGAACATGGGAAAGCCGTCGAAGGTTTCGTTGAATGTGATGCGTTCGAGGTTGGTGCCGTCGAGGTTGACGCGATAGATATCGAAGTTGCGTCCCTTGGGGTCGTCGATGTTCGAAGCGAAGATCAGCCGCTTGCCGTCGGGATGCCAGGAGGGGGCAAAGTTGGCCCCCGTGAGTTTCGTAACCTGGGACAGATTGCGGCCGTCACGGTCCATGACGAAGAGCTCGAGCTGCGACGGTCGCCATAGGGCCTGCTGCAGCAGCTTTCGATAGTCGACCAGCTCCCCGCCCGCGTCGAGCTGCCGGCCGCGGAATGCGATCTTCGTCCCATCCCATGAGAAAAACGGCCCACCGTCCGGACCGGGCCGGTCCGTGAGGCGGCGGACGCCGGAGCCGTCCGCCTTCATCGAATAGATCTCCATGTCGCCGTCGCGCACGCTCGTAAAGACGATGGTGCCATCGGGGGCGATGGTGGCTTCCGCGTCGTAGCCCGGGGTCTTCGTAAGATTGGTCAGGCCCGACCCGTCTGCCTTCGCGCGATAGATATCGTAACTGTCGTACACCGGCCACACGTAGCCGCGCGAGAAGTCCGGCTTGGGCGGACACGCGGGGCCGGCCCCGTGCGTGGAGGCATAAACGATCGCTTTCCCACCGGGATAAAAGTATCCGCAGGTGGTGCGACCCTCGCCCGTGCTGACGCGGCGTTCATCGGTCCCATCGATGTTGATCGTATAGATCTGGTCGCAGGGCACCCCGGTGCGGGTCGACTGGAAGACTAGCCGCTTGCCGTCCGACGAGAAATACGCTTCGGCATTCTCGCCGCCGTGCGTGAGTTGACGGATGTTCCTGAGGTGTTTCTCTGCGGTGGCGTCCCCGGGGACTCCCTTGTGCGCGGCGAGAGTGACGAGACAGAGCCCCGCTATGGCAGCAGTGAAAACAAGATTGCGCATGGATTTCAGGACCGTCGAAGGATCAAAACCCTAGGGTACCCGATTTAAAGGGAAGGGGACGGAGGGAGCGGAGTTTCACCAGTTACCTCCGTCCCCTCCGAGCGACCGTCAGCGCCGCTTTTTCGCGCCCCCCTTCGACGCTCCCTTCCGCGAGCTCCCGCCTCCGCGCGTCTTTTTCTTCCCGCCGCCGGACGCCTTCTTCTTCGACCCGCTGCGGCTCGTCTTCCGGGCACTGCCGCCCACGCCTTTGCGCGCGCCGCCGGCAGCCGCTTTACGGGCGCCGCCGGCAGCCGCCTTACGTGCGCCGCCGCCCGTCTTGCGCGCGGCAGCCTTTCGTCCGGCCCGGCCCGCTGC
>JACDCA010000263.1 GCA_013694635.1 Acidobacteriota bacterium
CGCGCGCAGGTGCGCCGTCGCCGCCGGTCACCGGCAGTGGAAGGCAGTACATCTCGTACATTCCCGGCTCCGCGTCCGACAGGTTCAGCCCTTCGATGATGATCACGCCGTTCGAGAGCAGCATGCGATGGGCCGGTGCGCCAGCCTTGCGGAACTGCTCGATCGACAGGTAGTCGATGCCGACGACCTTGACTCCCTGTTCGACGAGATAGCGCGCACCGCTCTCGGTGACGTGCGAGTAGTCTTCGTGAAAGGCGTTGCTGTTCCACATCGCCGAATTCGGCGTCTTGAGCAGCACGCGCAGATCTTCCCTCAGACCCGCCGCCGCCAGATCCTCCGCGCCGATGCCGCCGCGGCGCGTAATTTCCACGACGCGCGCTCGCCCGAGCAGCAACTCCAGCGGCAGCGACTCGACCGAGGCGCCATCGTCGATGAAGTGCTTCGGCGCGTCCACGTGAGTGCCGGTGTGCGTGCCGAGGACGAGGCGCGAGACGTTCGAGCTGCCGCCCTGCGCGATGCGCTTGATCGGCTGTAACTCGAAGTCGGGATTTCCAGGGTAGGCCGGCATGCCGCCCGTCAGCGGTACACTGACATCCAGCAGTTTCGGCACGCGCGCCATGAGGGGGCGATGATACCATTCGCCGCGTCTAAGAAAGCCTGGATGCAGCGCAGACGGACTCCCGGCGCAACGACGTTTTCCGTGCGCGAAGCGCGGCTGCCGCCGGCGGCGGTTGGCGTCCTGGCGGCCCTCTTTTCTGTTCTGCCTCCCTGTAGCCCGGCGCGGGCGGAACAGGCCGTGGACCGCCGCCAGCAATCGAAGCTGGACGATGCACTGCGGCGGGAGAGTGACGCCCTGGTGGAGATCGCCGACGCCGCCATGAACGGCCGGCGCGCGCCCTCGGATTTCTCGATGGAGTGGCGGAACGACTTTCTGAAGGCACAGCCCGGGACGTTCGTGCCGTTTACCCTCGCCCTCGATACCCCCCTGCGGTCCCCGCTTGGCGCATTGATGTATGTCCGGGTCGTCGAGCGCCCGGTGAACCCGGCGCGTCAACGACGGCACGAACTGGCGTTCCCCTACGAAACCGTCTTTCCGGTTACGCTGGAGCAGGCCGCGGCGTTGCCCGTCCGCATCCGCCGGGGGTTCGCCGTGCCGCCGGGAAACTACACCGTGCTGGTGGTCCTGCGAGAGCGGCCAGCGAATCCGTTCGACCGGCCCCGCAGCAGACTGGAGAGAACGGCGCTCCTGATGCGGGATCTCGATGTCCCTGATTACTGGACCGACACGCTGGCGACCAGCACCGTCATGCTGGCTGAGCGCGTCGAACAGTTGAGCGAGGGGGTGCCGCCGGAGCGTCTGGACGAGCACCCCTACGTGGTCGGGACGAACCGGATCCACCCGGCCGCCGAATCGTCATTCAGGCGGTCTGGGGAGCTGATTGTCGTGTTTCTGATTTATAACCCCTCCGTTGGTCCCGACCGGAATTTTGACGTCCAGGTGGATTACCATCTATATAGGAAGCTCCGGGAGGGGGAGCGCTACGTGACGAGGACCAGTCCGCAGCGTTTTACGCCCTCCATGATGGGCGGCCATTTCGACCCTGCCGCCGGGCAGCCAGTCCTGGCCGGGCAGGGCATTCCGCTTTCGGGTTTCGAAGCTGGCGACTATCGGCTTGGGATCACGGTCACGGATCAGCTTTCGCGCCAGTCGGTCGCACGCGACGTCATATTCACGGTGATCGGTTCGTAGCTGAATGGAGGCATCGATGGCACGCCTGGGTCGGGTGCTCTCGGCGGTGGTGATCGGCGCTTCGGCGGCGATACTCCCGATGTCCGCTCACGCGCAAGCCGACGGGTCCAGCTCCCTCCAGAGCGCGCGCGCAACCACGGTCCGCGCGGCCGCCGCGTCCACATCCTCTTCACTGTCCTCCAAACCTCGATCTACCCGGGGCGGGTCGTTGAGCGGCGTCGTAAGCGACGAACGCGGCGGGCCGGTCCGCGGCGCCATGGTGTCGGCAATCAGTCCGACGGCGATGGCGAGCGCGGTCAGCGATCAGCAGGGGCGATACGCGATAGACGCGCTGCCGGCGGGAGAATACGTCGTGCGGGCGCACATGGCGGGGTTTGCCGCATCACGGCGCGAAGCGGTGCGTGTGACCGGTTCCACCACTGTCGTCCCGCAGCTCCAGTTGCGGCGGATCGACAACGTGGCCGCCACGAGCGGAACCGGGGATACCACACTGCCGGCGCGGCCGATCGTCGCAGCGGGCTTCCAGCTTCCACAGGGAGAGAAGGCCGAAGACGATGCGAACGGTGCGGCCGGCAAGGATTCGCATCCGCACTCCGAAACCGCGTGGCGCCTCCGCCACATCAAACGGAGCATCCTCAAGAACGACACCGGATCGCCGATCCTGACGGGCGAGCAGCCCGAGATCGCCGATGACGGCTCGTTCTTCGGGCGGGCGCTCGGCGGCGCGGCCAGCGTCGCGGCGTTTTTCGCCGACGTGCCGCTCAACGGCGAGGTCAACCTGCTCACGACCAACGCGTTCGCCCCGGGTGAGCTGTTCGGCGGTTCCGGGCTGCCGCGCGGCATCGCGTATCTGTCGATCGGGTCGCCGATGGGCGGGGGCGACTGGACGGTGCGCGCCGCCATGAGCGAGGGAGACCTCGCGTCGTGGATCGTCGCCGGGTCGTTCGTCTCGAAAGCGGACTCGGCTCACGCGTATACGTTCGGGCTGTCATACAGCACGCAGGAATATCAGGGAGGCAACCCCGCGGCATTGGCCGCGATCCGCAACGGCAATAGAAACGCCGGCGAGGTCTATGCCTTTGACCGCTGGGCTGCGACACCGTGGCTGACCATCGACTACGGCGCGCGGTATGCGCGGTACGGTTACCTCGGCGAGGATCGCGGCTTCGTCAGTCCGCGTCTCGGCTTCACCCTCGAGCCGTACGAGGGCACGCGCTTTTCGACGCTCGTCGTTCAGCGCATGGTGGCACCGGGGGCCGAAGAGTTCCTGCCACGGGCGATCACCGGTCCGGCGCTTCCGCCGGAGCGCACATTCGCGCCGTATCTCGGCACCGACATGCGAGCCGAACGCGCCCGCCTCGTCGATCTGCAGATCGAGCACGATTTCGACGGCGCCTACGTGTTTGCCGTGCGCCGGTTCTACCAGAACGTCGACGATCAGCTCGTGACGCTCTTCCGGGTCGCGCCCGCCGGGAGCCCCAGGTCGGTTGGCCACTATTACGTCGCGAACGTGGGTGCCTTCGACGGGTCGGGTTGGGCGTTCCGCATGGGCAGCCCGGCCTCGGCGCGCATGCGTGCGTCGGTCGACTACGCGGTCGCGAAGGCCCGATGGACGTCGGTGAACAATGACCTCGGCGCCGCCGCCCCCGCACTCGTTCGTGCCGATACAGAGGTCATTCACGACATCACAACGTCGCTTCACACCGACATCCCGGAGACCGCGACGCGGTTCTATGTGATCTACCGCATCAACAGCGCCTTTACACGTTCCGACGGCTCCACACGTCCCGGGTTCGATGGCCGCTTCGACATGCAGG
>JACDCA010000269.1 GCA_013694635.1 Acidobacteriota bacterium
CTGACCCACGTCAGACGCTGGTTTCCCCTGGTGAATTTCGGCGTCTCGCTGCCGACAGGCAAGACCGAAAGACCGCGGTTCCGGCCGGAGTTGGAGAACGGCAATCTCGTCCCGATGTCGCGTCTCCAGCGCGGGTCAGGAACAGTGGATCCTATCCTCGGGGCCAGCCTCAACAAGGGGATTGATCCGTGGACGCTGTTCGCAAGCGTCGCCGCGCGGACACCGCTCTTTGAAAACAAGGATGGCCTGCGCACCGGCGCGTCGATGGAAGTCAACACCGGTGTCGCACGGTACGCCGGCACCCACAAGATCGGCGTGTTTGGCCGTCTCGGCTGGCTGCACCGCCGGCAGGATGTCTTCCGCGGCACGCCCGTCCTCGTCGGCGGCGGCAACTGGCTCTACGCCACGCCCGGTATCGGCGTCCTGGTGGGAAAAGGCATCAACGTGCAGGCGGAAGTGAAGCTCCCGCTGTATCGTTCGCTCTCCAACAAGCAGCTCGACTCGTCGGCCGTCTTTCAATTCGGCGTGAGCCGGGCGTTCTGAGGATCATCATGAAAACACTGGTGGCTGCCATGAGCATTCTGAGCATGCTGGGATTTGGCGCGCAGGCGCAGTCGGTCAACCAGCCGGCAGACAAACCGGCACCCACGACTGTCTCGGTCCTGAAGGTCTCCGGGATGTCGTGCGGCGCATGTGCTGCGCGCCTCGAGAAGGAAGCGAAGAAGATCGCCGGCGTGACCGCCGCAAAGGCGAGTCAGCCGAAAGGGCAGGCGGAGATCACCTTCGATCCGGCGAAGACCTCGGCGGAGGCTATCGCGAAGATTATCGAGAACAAGACCGGCTTCAAGACCGAGCCGCCGAAGAAGGCCGATCCACCAAAGCAGATCCCATGAACCGCCGTTTGACCGCGGCCAGGCATGGAGTCACAATGGCGGTAGTGCGGACTGCTCGCCTGCTCCACCGTGTCGCCGCCATCGTGCTGCTGGTCCTGATGGCGCCGGTGATGTACGCCAGCGCAGCCTGCGCCGGCTGGTCCGCGTCCGCGGCCGAGCGCATGGCGTGCTGCCAGCGGTCCGGCGACACCTGCGCATCCCTCTCCGCGGACGACTGCTGTGCGGAAGGCGAACAGCGGCAGAACCTCGAACAGGTCGCCGCTGCCCTGGTCACTCCTGGCGTGACGGTGTCGCACCGCGTGCAGGCAGCCGCGCCGCGGCCGCGGTCCTTCGTTTCCGATCCGGTCTCGCTGACCGAGCGCCCTCACACCTATCTCCTCGATTCCGCCTTCCTGATCTGACGATCTGACAGTCGACGTGTGTACCGGCGGGTCCCGCGATCTGCCTTCGTAGTCACGTTCTGCGCGCCCGCGCGCGCTGTTGGTTCGCATGATCAACCGTCTTATTGAGCTCTCGCTTCGCAACCGCTTCATCGTCGTCGCCCTTGCCATCGCCCTTGGCGGGTGGGGATGGTGGGCCATGCGCGTCACGCCGATCGACGCGATCCCCGACCTGTCCGACAACCAGGTGATCGTCTTCACCGACTGGGTCGGGCACAGTCCGCAGGAAGTCGAGGATCAGGTCACCTACCCGCTCACGGCGAACCTCCAGGGGCTCGCCGGCGTCCGCGTCGTACGGTCGCAGTCTGCCTTCGGCTTCTCGATGATCTACGTGGTGTTCGAGGACACCGTGGATCTCTACTTCGCGCGCGCGCGCGTGCTCGAGCGGATGAACCTGCTGGCGAGCAAACTGCCCGCGGGGGTGACGCCCGTCCTTGGACCGGACGCGACCGGCGTCGGTCACGTGTTCTGGTACACCGTCGAGAGCCCGAACCACTCGCTGCGCGAGCTGCGCTCTCTGCAGGACTGGTTCATCAAGTACCAGCTGAACGCAGTGCCCGGTGTCGCCGAGGTGGCGTCGGTCGGCGGCCACGTGCAGCAGTACCAGATCGACATCGATCCCAACCGGCTCCGCCTTTACAACCTGCCGCTGAGCGCGGTGGTGGAGGCCGTCCGCCGGAGCAACGCCAACGTCGGCGGCAACGTCATCGAGTCGAACGGCGCGTGGCTCATCGTCCGCGGCGTAGGGCTGATCAGATCGATCGACGACGTGAAGAAGATCGTCATCGGGGCCTCCGGCGGCGTGCCGGTGTACGTCGAGCAGGTGGCCGACGTCAGGGTTGGCGATGCGTTCCGCGTGGCGTCGCTGGTCAAGGGCGCCAAGGAAGCGGTCGGCGGTGTGGTTGTCGCGCGAACCGGCACGAACACCAAAGAAGTCATCGACGCCGTTAAAGCC
>JACDCA010000276.1 GCA_013694635.1 Acidobacteriota bacterium
TGCCACGACGGTCGGTAACCTGCTCGGCACGCGGATGACGCTCAATGAATTCGTCGCCTACTTGCAGCTCGGTGCGCTCAAGCCGGTGCTGGACCCCAAGTCGTTCACGATCGCGACGTTTGCGCTGTGTGGCTTCGCCAATTTCAGTTCCATCGGCATCCAGATCGGCGGCATCGGCGCGCTCGCGCCGACACGACGCCACGATCTTGCACGGCTGGGTTTCCGGGCGATGCTGGCCGGAACGCTGGCAAATTTCGTGACGGCGACCATCGCGGGGTTCCTGCTGTGACGGGCGGTTACTACGAGAAAGTCGAGCAGACGGCAGCGCTCCTCAGGGGACAGATTGATCGAGTGCCTGACGTCGCCATCGTCCTCGGATCGGGTCTCGGCGATTTCGCCGAGGGTCTGGAAGGAGCGGTCACGACGCCCTACGGCGAGATCCCGAACTGGCCGGCCTCGGCGGTCATCGGGCACGCCGGCAAGCTGGTCGTGGGCTCGCTCGCCGGCAAGACCGTCCTCGCGCTGTCCGGTCGCGCGCATTTCTACGAAGGGCACGATCTTCGGACCGTTACCTTCGCGACGCGGGTCATGGGATTGCTTGGCGTCAAACAGCTGATCCTGACGAATGCCGCCGGCGGCATCAACGTCGCGTTCAAGCCCGGCACCCTGATGGTCATCGACGATCACATCAATCTACTCGGCAGCAATCCGCTCGTGGGGCCCAACGAAGACCGCTTCGGCTTCAGATTTCCTGACATGACCGAGGTGTATTCTCAGCGGCTCCGCGGACTTGCCGGCGCGGCAGCGATCGCGAAGGCCGTGCCGGTCGCGCACGGGGTGTATGTGGCCGTGCACGGCCCAAGCTATGAAACACCGGCGGAGATCCGCTTTCTGCGGACGATTGGCGCCGACGCCGTCGGCATGTCCACAGTGCCGGAGGCGCTCGTCGCGCGGCAGATGGGCATTGAAGTCCTCGGAATCTCCTGCATCACGAATCCGGCCGCAGGGGTGCTGCCGAAGCCTCTTCACCACGACGAGGTGATGGAGGTGGCGCGCCGGGTCCAGGGACAGTTCTCGTCATTGCTGGAGGGTGTCATTGAGCGGCTCTGAGGCGCTGGTCTCGGCGGCCCGCCGCGCGCGCGAGCATGCGCGGGCCCGCTATTCGGGATTCAAGGTTGGCGCGGCCCTCGAGCTGCCGGACGGCACCATCATCACCGGCTGCAACATCGAGAACGCGACCTACGGCCTCACGCTGTGCGCCGAGCGCGTGGCGCTCGTCAAGGCGCTGTCGGAGGGGCATACCTCGTTCGTCCGCATTGCGGTGGTCGCCGACACCGACGCGCCAACGCCTCCGTGCGGTCCGTGCCGCCAGTTGTTGTGGGAGTACTGCGGCGACCTGGAGATTGTGATGGCGAACCTCGAGGCGACGACGGCGTCGCATCGGCTCGGCGAGCTGTTGCCGATGCCGTTCGACGACCGGCTGCTAAGATAAGTTGCAGCCCTAAAGGGCTGGACTACGACTGACGACTAACGACTGGCGACTATTTATGCTTCCGACAATTGACTGGCAGGACGACACGATCGTCATGGTGGATCAGCGCAAGCTGCCAGGCCAGGAGATCTACGTGCGCTGCCGCAGCGCGCAGGAAGTGGCGAAAGCGATCAGGACGATGGTGATCCGCGGCGCGCCGGCGATCGGTGTGGCGTCCGCGATGGGGATCGCGCTCGGGATGCGCCGGAGCACGGCGAAGGGAACGAAACAGTACGCCGTCGAATTCCAGAGGATCTGCGACCTGATGGCGGCGACGCGGCCGACGGCCGTGAACCTCTTCTGGGCCATCGACCGGATGAAGCGCGCGTTTGCGGAAGGGGCGCAGGCCGGGCAATCCACCGAGGAGCTGACCGCACGTCTCGGCCGCGAGGCTCGCGCGATTCACGACGAAGATGTGGCGAGCTGCCGCGCGATGGGGGGCTTCGGCGCGACGCTCGTGCCCGACGGCGCTCGCGTGCTTACGCATTGCAACGCCGGTGCGCTGGCGACGGCCGGGTACGGGTCCGCGCTCGGCGTCATTCGTGCCGCGGTCGAGCAGGGCAAGCGGATCGCGGTGTTTGCCGACGAGACGCGGCCGTTCCTGCAGGGAGCCCGCCTGACCGCGTGGGAGCTGGTCCGCGACGGCATCGACACGACCGTGATCACCGAGAGCATGGCCGGGCCGCTCATGCGCGCCGGCGAGATCGATCTCGTCGTCGTCGGCGCCGATCGGATTGCCGCCAACGGGGACACCGCGAACAAGATCGGCACGTACACAGTGGCCGTCCTTGCGCGCGAGCACAAGATTCCCTTTTACGTCGTGGCGCCCCTCTCGACGCTCGATCTCGCCACTCCGGACGGCGAGCACATCCCCATCGAGGAGCGCGACCGCCGGGAGATCTCGCACCTCGGTGCGTCGCAGCTCACTCCTGTCGGCGCCCGGATCCGCAATCCCGCCTTCGACATTACGCCGCATCGCTACATTGCCGGCATCATCACCGAACGCGGCATCTTCCGCGCGCCGTTCGCCGACTCGCTGAAGCAGGCGTTCGATGCGAGCGCCGCCCCGGCGCGTTAGCCCGTATGCGGTTCGCTACGAGCATTTTGTCCCCGTTTGACGGTGAGTCGCACAACGGGCTTAGGCGCGCACGGCGCGCCTGCGAGCCGGGGTCCCCGGCGCGCGTTGTTTGCGCGCTGGGGTGGGATGGAGCGGCGCGGGGCGCAGGGGTCCCCGCAAGCGACCGAGCCGGGGTGTGGGGCGGAGCCCCACGTTACTAACCGTGCGCGTCCTCGGGATCGAAACGTCCTGCGACGAGACGGCGGCCGCCGTGGTCGCGGAAACTGGCGTGGCGGAACGCCCGTGGATGCTCGCGTCGAACGTGGTTGCGTCGCAGGGGGCCATCCATCGCGAATGGGGAGGCGTTGTCCCGGAGCTCGCCTCGCGCCAGCACGTGAGGGATATCTGTGGCGTCGTGGAGGCCGCGCTCGAATGCGCCTCGCTCACCCTGGACGCGATCGACGGCGTGGCAGTCACACAGGGGCCAGGCCTCGTAGGGTCGCTGCTCGTCGGCGTCGCGTTCGCCAAGTCGCTGGCCTTCGCGCGCGGCATCCCCATCATTCCCACGCATCACCTCGCCGGACACATCGAGTCGCTGACGCTGGCGCACGGTGAGCTGCCCCGGCCGGCGGTCATTCTCGTCGTGTCCGGCGGCCATACGAGTCTCTACCTGGTTTCAGAGCCGGGGGTATACCAACTGATCGGACGCACGCGGGACGATGCGGCGGGGGAGGCATACGACAAGGTGGCGAAGCTCCTCGGGCTGCCGTATCCAGGTGGACCTGTGGTCGACCGGCTGGCGCAGCAGGGAAACGATCGCGCGATCGACTTTCCCGTGACGCGTCTGACCCACGCCGACAGGAATGCGCCAGCGAACACAGCGGCCGGGATCCTGCCACCGGACATCGCGCGGCGCACGGATTTCAGCTTCAGCGGATTGAAGACCGCCGTCCTTCACCACGTGCGCAAGCAGTCCCCGGACGGGTCTCCGCTGCCGGACGATCATGTGGCGGATATCTGCGCCAGCTTCCAGCGCGTTGTCGTCACCGCGCTCCTCGACCGCACGTTCGAGGCCGCCCGGTGGCTCAACGCACGGAGCGTGGGACTGGCCGGCGGCGTGTCCGCGAACACCCGCTTGCGCGCCGACGCGGAGGCACGCGGCCGCAAGCTCTACCTTCCGGTGTTCGTGCCACCGCTGTCGCTCTCAACCGACAACGCCGCTATGATCGCCGCTGCCGGCCTGCGGCGTTTTCGCGCGGGTCACGTTGGTACGCTGGACTTCAATGCGGAGGCGTCGTTGTCCTTGCACAATGCGGACGGCTGAATGCCGAAGGCTGAAGTACGGTCCATTGTCACATGACCTTCACCGACTACCTGTGGTTCAACACGAAGAAGCGGCAGGAGTTCGTTCGGATCACCGACGAAGTGGCCGCGATCGTCAAGTCAAGCGGCGTCCGCGAAGGGATGGTGCTCGTCTCGGCGATGCACATCACCGCGGGGGTGTACGTGAATGACTGGGAGGAGGGTCTGATTTCGGATTTCCAGGTCTGGCTGGAGAAGCTTGCACCCGCAGGTCTCGATTACCGGCATCACCAGACCGGAGAAGACAACGCCGACGCGCACCTGAAACGGACGATCATGGGCCACCAGGTGATCATCCCGATTACCGACGCAGCGCTCGATCTCGGCCCCTGGGAGCAGGTGTTCTACGCCGAGTTCGACGGGCAGCGGCGCAAGCGAGTCGTCGTCAAGGTCATGGGCGAGAGCGAACGGAGCGGAGCGAGCAGCGAAGAGCGAGCGCAGCGCAGTAAGCCAGGCGGGGTGCAGGGGGCCCCGCCGACAAAGAAATGATGTTGTTGTCGAGACACGCCGCATATGCGCTGATGATCGAGCAT
>JACDCA010000279.1 GCA_013694635.1 Acidobacteriota bacterium
GTGCCGCGCGGTGAAGCGTTCCCCGAGGGCGGGTGTCACACCGAGCACGTCGAAGAGTGTCGCGGTGACCCGCAGCCCCCTGAAGTCGATGCGGCGGCTTCCGTCCTCGCGGATGAAGTTGCGGCCACCAATCACTGCCACGACGTCGAGCGATCGCATCCGCGCGAGCGCGTTGGCTTCGTCCCACGAAACCGTATCGCCGAAGATGCCGAGCTCCCGATTCTGCGTCTGCAGCCACGCGAGGCGATCGCCATGTTCGAACGCGAGCGGCTGGAGGAGCAGACCGCGAACCGCGCTGAACACCAGCGTGTTGGCGCCGATGCCAAGGGCAAGCGTCACCAGAGCGGCCGTCGTGAACGCAGGAGCTGCGAGAAGACGCCGGAGCCCGAGTCGCAGATCGTTCATCGGCGCATTGTAGCGAGCCGCCAGAACTGTTTCTCGTCGAGCAGCGTAATGCGGTGACCTTTTTCGCGCAGCCGCTTGATCTCCATCAGTTTCAAACCGCCATCACGCCCGGCCGCCTGCAACGGATTCGGCTTGCCGCGGACGATCACCGTCGTTCGCGTCGAGGCGCCGGGATGGACGACGGCGCCGGCGCGCCTGGCTGCCCTGGTGGCCTCGCTCCGCCGTCGGCTCAGGATGCCCGTGAACGCGAGGTGGACGCCTTTGAGCGAACGGAGCGCGCCAGCCTTCAACGCTTTGGGCGGGTGGCGAAGCGCCTCGATCAGTTCGTCCGCGCTTTCGTACCGCTTGCGGCGCTCGCCGATGCAGCGGTGGATGATTTCCTTGAGGTTGTCGGTACAGGTCAGGCGGCGCACGTCAGGCGTTCGCATGCGCGACCGCGCATCTCCCCTGATCAGCATCCCGAGCAGCTGTCCTACCTGGTAGACGTCGTCTCGCGCCTGCCACTTGGGGACGGCGCGAGCGAGGATGTCGCTCGGGGCCGTCATCGCGTTCATCGTGCGCGCGGTGACTCCCCGCTGATCGCTCTGCTGGCGGGCGATGCCGAAGTCGCCGAGTTTCAGCCGCCAGCCGTCGCACACGAAGACGTTCATTGGCGTGAGATCGCGATGGAGCGTCTGCCCGCGGTGAAGTTTGCCCAGCACCTCGAGCACCCCAGCGATCTCGCGGCGCGCCGCGGATTCGGTCCATTGCTTCTCGCCGCGAAACAGGAACGCGCTGAGATCGCCATGACATGCGTACTCCAGCGCGAGGCAATAGATGACCTCACCACCAGGATGGACCAGCGGAAAAACGTCCAATACCCCGATCGCGCGCGGATGATCCTTGAGGAGCTGTCCGAAGTACGCCTCGCGAAGCCATCCGTCGATGTGCGGGCTCGCTTTGATGCAGACCGTCTCGGGGACGCGCGCCGAGCGGCCCCGCGTGGTGGCGAGGTACGCCTGTCCGAACCCCCCCTCGCCGAGCAGCCGCTCGATGCGATACGAGAGCCGCGTTTCAGGGCTTGCGATGACGTCTCCCGGCCGAAGCAGGAGAGCACGGGTCCTGCGCGATGCCGCCTGGGCGGCGGTGGCAGTCCTCGTGAGGTCCATCAGTCTTTCGCCGGGGGTCCGCCGGCGGCGGGCTGGATCTGTCGAATGGCGGCGAGATGATACGCGAGGTGGGCGACGCTCGCGATCGTTTCGGTCAGGCTCGCTCTGGTCCACTCGCGCGGTTGATCGATCGCCTGGCTCCAGGCCGTCGTCTCGGCGGCCAGGGCCTCGCGCAGCTCGCGCCACTGCTGTTCGGTGACGTGAACGCGCGCCCAGCTCGCGGAAAAGTCAGCGTCTCCCCACGGGTCGTCGCCGAGTGCCCATCGGTTGAGCAGGCTGAGGCCATACCGCAGGTGATCCACATGTGCGGCCACCGACCCACGGCCGTCCGGGGATGCGCTGGCCTGAGCGGCGGACAGCTGCGCGAGGGATGCGAGCAGACCCCGGTCACCCCGATTCAGCATGAACGAGGCGTCCGGCGCCGGGCCCTGCAGCACTTCGCGCAGCAGGCGGCCGAGCGCCTCCCGAAAACGTGGTTCGTCGATCATACGTGTCAGGCCGGCTGACCTGTCCGCCGGAGCCTTGGCGAAGGTGGAAGCCGGCCTCTACCGGATGCCGCGGACGTGGCGTTAGTCGTCGAGTACGAAGGTCACCGCCATGTTGACCTGGTACTCGGTGATCCGGCCGCCTTCACACCGCACCTGCTGTTCCTTGATCCAGGCGCTGCGAATATTGCGAAGGGTTTTCGACGCCCGCGCCAGGCCCTGTGTGACCGCGTCTTCGAAGCTCTTCGTTGACGTACAGCTGATTTCCGAAACTTTCGCGACCGACATTGCTGCCTCCTCGGTGATCTGCGCGCAGGATGCGCCCATCGGGCAGCTTACAACGAACCCCGCCTCATTGCTTCCTGAAGCGGAACACCTGCGGCTTCTGTTTCTCCGTGCCGCTGACCACCGCCTCCAGCGTCCCATCGTCGCCGAGCGTGTAACGCACCATCTTGGGGAAGTCGTGTGCAGGGTTCTCGAAGGTGACGCTCTTCGGTTCGATCCTGGTGAGCGTGAAGTCGGTGGCCGGCTGGCGGCCGTTCGGCATCGCCGTGTACACCAGGCCACCGTTGCGCTGGACGATGCAGATGAATTCGAAGGAGTTCATGACGCCGTTGCGGAGCGACCGCGCCACCGCCAGCATCGACCCGCCTCCCGGAGGCGTCCAGCGTTCTTCGAACGCGCTGGTGCCGGTCGTGCCGATCCACGTCCCCGACAGCCACTCGATCTGCGAGAGCGTCGCCGGGGTCGCGGCGGTGACAGCAGCGACGGGCTGAGCTGCCGCCGGTCCTATCTTCTTGTAGGTCGTCGAGACGACCCGGGGCTCGGCCGATCCCGTGGTGCGGAACGTGAGCTCCACCGTCAGCGTGTCCGCGGCGGGCGCGCGGAAGGTGGCCTTCACGTCCATCTTCGTCGGCGCGGTTGCGCCCGGCGGAATTGCCCCGATGAGTGTCGTGACGACGGCATTGTCCTGCCAGGCGGCCGTCCAGACCGATTGCGAATCCCCTTCGCACAGCCGGCCCGGCGTCCGGCTGCGCGTCTCGACTCCATCGAGCGAGTGAGTCACCGCGACGCCGCCGGCGGAGAACACGCGCGTGACCGTGAAAGTGTTTCCGTCGTGCCAGATCGTGATCTGCGAACCGAACCCCGGCGCCACTGCCGGTTTTCCGCGCGGTCCGACCGCGGCGTCGGCGGGGAGTGTCCACG
>JACDCA010000304.1 GCA_013694635.1 Acidobacteriota bacterium
TCGCGGGCGATCTCATCGGTTTCGTGTCCCAGATTCACGACGATCGCAACCCCGATCTTTTTCAGCTCCTCGAAGCCGGCGGCGTTCGGTTGCCCACCGCGCAACAGCTGTTTGCTGATTCTGGCGAAGTTCGGCAGGCCAGGGAGTTTCACGGGCTGCGCTGAACTCGCCGCAGGAGTGTGGACCGCGCTGGCAGGGTTAGGATTGGGAGGAACCGCGACAGCCTTCGGTGGCTGAACGGGGGCGTACGCGGTGGTGGTCGCCCACGCCATCACAACGAGCGCGAAAGCGTAAAATGACAAGGCAGGATGCTACATCGAAAACCTTGACAGGCCGCCGCGACCTCGTCGAAACTTGCCGCAGTGCGCTCTGGGGCGCCTCCTGTCCGCGGCAAGGGAATCTTCCCACCCACTCGAATCTGGCTGACCACTGCAGCCTTTCTCCTGCCTGCACTCAGCGGACTTCAGGCGTTTTTGGAGGAAGGTCTCATGAGCGACGATCTCCCACGCCGCCGCAGCCTCGACAGTCTCAAGAAAGAAGCGAAACGCCGCGCTCACCTCGGCCGGGCCGTCCCAGGCAGTGACACCCCCCCTACGCTCCGCGACGTACAGCACGCTCTGGCGCAAGAGCACGGCTTCACCGGATGGGCGGCGCTGAAGAACGCGGTCGAGCAGACACTCGCGACCGATCGTGCGGCCGGCGCGAAGGCGCTCGCACAGTACGAGGCGATGGCGGAAGCACTCCTCGAGGCCTATCGGTCCGGCACACCCGAGGCCATGGAGCGCCACTACCGGTACACGTGGCATCGGCGCGCGTGGCAGGCCATGCGCACGTACGTCCAGCTCGACCTCGGCAAGCGACCCACCGCTCCTGATGATGCTGTCGAGATCACGCTGGACGATGCACGCCACCTCGTGGCGCTGGAACACGGCTTCGCGAGCTGGGCTGACCTCCGGGAATTTACGGAATCCAGCCTGGTGGGGCCGCGCGTCGCGGCAAAGCCGGTCCGGGTCGTCCGTCGTCAAGGGCCAGATGAGTGGCAGGCCCTGGCGAGCTCGCGCGAGTGGGATGAGATCATCCGTCTGCTGGCGCTGCATCCCGAAGCCGCACTGAGCGCGGAAGGTCAGATGACGGACGCGATGCTCGAAGAGGTGTCGCGCATCGAGACTCTGACGGGGCTCGGATTATCCGGCTGCCGACATGTGACCGATGATGGCATGCGCCACCTCGCGCGATTGACGTCCTTGCAGCATCTTGATTTGAGCGGGATGGCAATCACCGACGCCGCACTGGATGTGCTCCGCCACCTGCCCGAGCTGCGGACGATCTCGCTCGCGGGCACCCGAGTAACCGACGAAGGCGTTGGGGCACTCGCGCACTGCCACCAGCTCGAGCACGTGAACCTCGCCGGGACCGCAGCCGGTGACGGCGCGCTCCGGGCACTCGCCGGGAAGCGCAGGTTGCATCGTCTCGCGCTCAACCTTACGGACGCTGGATTCCCCCTGCTGCACGAACTCCCGGTCTTCAAGTCGTGGCAGGGAGGCGATGGATTCAGCCACGAGTCGCCGCCGAACCATCTCTCGCTGCGAGGCTCATTTACCGACCGCGGGATGCGACACCTGAAAGGGCTCGATGGGCTCTACAGCCTCGACGTCGACGACCGCCGACTCGCGATCACGGCGTCTGGCCTCGAGCCACTCGTTGCGCTTCCGCATCTCGGCTCGCTCGCCGTCGACGCCAAAGACGACTGGATGCCGCCGGTCGCGGAGATCCCACGCCTGCGCTTTCTCGGTGTCCAGGACACGGTCGCGGGCGACAACGGCTTCGTGGCATTGAGCAGGTCGCGATCGATTGAACGCATCTGGGGCCGGCGATGTCATAACCTCCGCACACGAGGGTTCATAGCCCTTGCAGCCATGCCAGCGCTCAGGTCGTTGTCGGTGAGTTGTCTGAATGTGGACGACACCGGAATCTCGGCGCTGCCCTCCTTTCCGGCACTGCGGGAGCTGATGCCGATGGACATTCCCGATGCGGGCTACCGGCACGTCGCCGGATGCGAACAGCTCGAGTCGCTCATCCTGATGTACTGCCGCGACACCACGGACGCGGCCACCGAGCACATCACCGGTCTGCGCAAACTCACGCATTACTTCAACAGCTATACGACGGTGACCGACCGTACGCCGGAGTTGCTCTCGACGATGGACTCGCTCGAGCGCGTCACATTCGATACCTGCCACGGCCTCACCAACGCGGGTGTCGCGCGGCTCGCGCGGCTGCCGAAACTTCGCGAGCTGCGCGTATCCGGCAAAGGGATCACGTCAGGCGTGCATGAGGCATTTCCATCACGTATTCGCGTGTTCTCCGAGGGCTGAAGGATCACCCGACAGTGCACGGGCTGACCTGCACGGTGGCGTTGGCGCGCAGAATGCTATCTTGTGAAGCGTGACCTTCTTGCGAGACTCCCCTGAGCTCTACTTGCGTCTGCTGGGCTTGACACTGACCCTGGTTAGCTCGATGGCTTGCGCCGCCGCCACGGGGACACCACTCGACGTCGAGTCACCGCGCACCGCCGCCCGGGTCATCAC
>JACDCA010000327.1 GCA_013694635.1 Acidobacteriota bacterium
ACGTGAAGATCCGCTCCGGTCTCCTGCCGCGCGCGGTCGATGCGCGGCGCCGGATGAAGGGCGTCCGCAAACAGCTCGGAGAAAGTCGCCGCTTCCGGTCCGTGCACCACGGCGGTGAAGTCGAACCCGGTGAACTCGAGCGAGGCGCCGCCGATCTGCGCCGTGCAAAGGCCGGCGGCGTCGTAGTGCCGCCGGCGCTCCGGATCCACCAGCGTCTCGTACGCCTCCGAGATCTGCTGAAAGAGCGCCTCCGATTCCGGATCACCCGGATTCAATCCCGGATGATGCCGCCGCGCGAGCCTCCGGTACGCCCGCTTGATGTCGGACGCACTCGCACCAGGCGCGACGCCGAGAATGGAGTAAAAGTCCATAATCGGGACTCGGACACTTATTTCTTTTCTTCTTCGACGACTTCGGCGTCGATCACATCACCGGCGTCGCGCGCCCCGTTGGCTGCGCCGGCGTCGCCGCCCGCAGATGACTGCTGCCCCGCCCCGGCATCGGCGCTCTGCGCCGAGCGATACATCGCCTCGGCGACCTTGTGCTGGACGGTGTTCAGGGATTCCATCCCGCGCTTCATGGCCTCGGTGTCGTTCTTCTCGATGGCGCGCCTGACCTCCTCGATCGCCGCCTCGACGGGCTGACGGTCGGTGGCCGGGACCTTGTCGCCCGCGTCCTTGAGCATCCGTTCCGCGGCATAGACCGCCTGGTCGGCCTGGTTGCGGGTCTCGATCTCTTCCTTGCGCTTGCGGTCCGCTTCCGCGTTGGCGTCTGCCTCTTTCATCATCCGGTCGACTTCATCCTTCGACAGGCCGCTCGACGCGCTGATGGTGATCTTCTGCTCCTTCTGCGTGGCCATGTCTTTCGCCGAGACATTGACGATGCCATTGGCGTCGATGTCGAAGGTCACTTCGATCTGCGGAACGCCGCGCGGCGCCGGGGGCACACCCGCCAGGTGGAACTTGCCGAGCGTGCGGTTGTCGCGCGCCATCGGACGCTCACCCTGCAGGACATGTACTTCGACGCTCGTCTGGTTGTCGGACGCCGTCGAGAACGTCTCGCCCTTACGCGTCGGGATCGTCGTGTTCCGGGCGATCAGCGTCGTCATCACGCCACCGAGCGTTTCGATGCCGAGCGACAGCGGCGTCACGTCGAGCAGCAGCAGGTCCTTGACCTCGCCCGCAAGCACGCCCGCCTGAATCGCGGCACCGATCGCCACCACTTCGTCGGGATTGACGCCCTTGTGCGGCTCTCTGCCGAACAGCTCCTTGACGATCGCCTGCACCCGCGGAATACGCGTCGAACCGCCGACCAGCACGACCTCGTCGATCTTCTTCGGATCGACACCGGCGTCAGCCAGCGCCTGCTTCGTGGGGCCCACGGTCTTCTGCAGCAGGTCGTCGACCAGCTGCTCGAACTTCGCGCGAGTCAGCTTCTTGACCATGTGCTTGGGGCCGGTGGCGTCAGCCGTGATGAACGGAAGATTGATCTCCGTTTCGACGACGCTCGACAGCTCCATCTTGGCTTTCTCAGCGGCTTCCTTGAGCCGCTGAAGCGCCATGCGATCCTTGCTGAGATCGATCCCCTCGTCCTTCTTGAACTCGTCGGTGATCCAGTCGATCACGCGCTGATCGAGGTTGTCGCCGCCGAGATGCGTGTCGCCGTTGGTCGCCTTGACTTCGACGACCCCCTCCCCGACTTCGAGGATCGAGATGTCGAAGGTGCCGCCGCCGAAGTCGTACACGGCGATCGTTTCGTCCTTCTTCTTGTCGAGGCCGTAGGCCAGCGCCGCGGCAGTCGGCTCGTTGACGATGCGCATGACCTCGAGGCCGGCAATCTGACCGGCGTCCTTGGTCGCCTGGCGCTGCGCATCATTGAAATACGCCGGCACGGTGATGACGGCCCTGGTCACCGTCTGCCCGAGATACTCCTCCGCCGCCTGCTTCAGCTTCTGGAGGATCATCGCGGAGATCTCGGGCGGCGAATACGCCTTGCCCGCCGCGTTGATGCGCACGTCGCCGTTGCTCGCCCGCTCCACGGAGTACGGGACCATCTTCATTTCTTCGGACACTTCGTCGAACTTGCGCCCCATGAAGCGCTTGATCGAAAAGATGGTGTTCTCGGGATTGGTAACGGCCTGACGCTTGGCGACCTGACCGACCAGCCGCTCGCCGGTCTTGGTGAACCCCACCACGGACGGCGTGATGCGGCTCCCTTCCGGGTTGGTGATCACAACCGGTTCGCCGCCTTCCATGACCGCGACGCAGGAATTGGTGGTACCCAGGTCGATGCCGATGATCTTGCTCATTGTCTGATGTCCCTCTCAGGGGCCTCCCATAAGGGGAAGGCCAAAACTTTACAGCACCGTCAGTATAAAATATGAGCGGATTGGTGTCAATGAACGGAAAAGGTGACAGCCACCTTTCCCAATGTCCTCGATCGGAAAAAGGTGGCTGTCCCCTTTTTCCGCTATACTGGCGATTGCCAGCCTGCCAGGAGCGGCTCCGCCGTTCACGGGAACCGTCCTCCCTGTCGAGGTCACTATGGTCCGCCGTATTGCCGTCATCGCTTCCGGATCGATGTTGCTTGCCCTCGTTGTTGCGGGGCACGCGTCCGCGCAGGACGTCAGAGAAGCCGACGCTCCCGCACACATTTCACTGGTCGAAGGCGTCGCCTCGCTCGAGCGGGACGGGCGCACTGAAGACGCGCCGGCCAACATGCCGCTGCTCGCGGGCGATCGTGTGCGCACGCGTGCCGGCCGCGTCGAAATCCTTTTTGCCGACGGCAGCACGCTGCATCTCGATCACAATTCGGCGATCGACCTGCAGTCCGACGAGCTCCTGCGCCTGCTGGACGGGCGGCTGCGCCTGTCGATCCCAACACGTGCGCGTGATGTCTCGTATCGCATCGACGGACCGCACGCCTGGGCGCAGATTTCACAGCCCGGCGAGTACCGTGCGGCGGTGATTCAGAATTCGGGGCAGACGGAGCTGGAGTTCGCGGTGCTTCGCGGCGCCGCCGAATTCATGAACGAAGGCGGGCGCACGACGCTCCGCGCCGGAGAGCGTGCCTTCGCACGCGCCGACGCTGCGCCGTCGCATGCCTACGTCTTCAACTCGGCGTCGTGGGATCCCTTCGACCGCTGGTCTGAAGGGCGACGCAGTGAGCGGCTCGGTCTCTCCACGCAGTACCTCCCCGACGAAGTGCGTCCGTATGCCGACACGCTGGACCGCCATGGCTCCTGGGAGTACGAATCCTCCTCCGGTTACGTGTGGTATCCACGCGTCGATCAAGGCTGGCGTCCGTACTACTACGGCCGGTGGTCGTCACTGCGCCCGTATGGCTGGACGTGGATCGGCGCGGATCCGTGGGGCTGGCCGACGCATCACTACGGACGCTGGGG
>JACDCA010000338.1 GCA_013694635.1 Acidobacteriota bacterium
GAGCATCCGTTAACCGGATCCTGGGGGTATCAGGTCACCGGATTCTACGCCCCCACCAACCGCTACGGCACCCCGGCGCAGTTCAAGGCATTCATGGACGAGTGCCACCAGCAGGGGATCGGCGTGATCCTGGACTGGGTCCCGGGGCATTTTCCAAAGGACGCGCACGCGCTCGCGCGTTTCGACGGGACGGCCCTGTACGAGCACGAGGATCCGCGGCAGGGTGAGCACCGTGACTGGGGCACGCTGATCTTCAACTACGGGCGCAAGGAAGTTCGCAATTTCCTGCTCGCGAACGCGCTTTACTGGCTCGAGGAGTATCACGCCGACGGCCTTCGCGTGGATGCGGTGGCGTCGATGTTGTACCTGGATTACTCGCGCCGACCCGGCCAGTGGGTCCCGAACCGGTTCGGCGGCCGGGAGAATCTCGAGGCGATCGAGTTCCTCCGCCAGCTCAATACGCTGACCCACGCCGAGTATCCCGGCACGATCACCCTGGCCGAGGAGTCGACGTCATGGCCCTCGGTCAGCCGGCCGACCTACGTCGGCGGCCTCGGCTTCACCTACAAATGGAACATGGGGTGGATGAACGACATGCTGGAGTACGTCCGGCAGGACCCCGTTCACCGCCGCTGGCATCACAACCAGGTGACTTTCTCGCTGATCTACGCGTTCAGCGAGAACTTCGTCCTGCCGTTCTCGCATGACGAGGTGGTGCACGGCAAGGAATCGATGTTCGGCAAGGTGCCGGGCGACGAGTGGCAGAAGGCGGCGACGCTTCGGGCGCTCTACGGTTTCATGTATTCGCATCCGGGCAAGAAGCTGATGTTCATGGGATGCGAGTTCGGCCAGCGCCGCGAGTGGAACCACGACCAGAGCCTGGACTGGCATCTGCTCGAGTATCCCCTGCACGCCGGGCTGCGACAGTTCGTCCGCGACCTCAATCGCGTCTACTCGTCCGAGGCCGCGCTGCACGCGCTCGACTTCGAGGCCGCCGGGTTCCAGTGGATCGACTGCAACGACCACGAGAACAGTGTCATCGCCTTCGTTCGTCGCGAGAGCGCCGGGGGATTCGTCGTCTGTGTGCTGAACTTCACACCGGTCCCGCGCGACGGCTACCGCATCGGCGTGCCTCTGGCCGGGGACTACGAGGAACTGATCAACAGCGACAGCGAGGCGTACGGCGGCAGCAACATCGGCAATGCGGGGGTGGCGCGCACCGAGCCGGTCGCAGCGCACGGCCATGCGGATTCATTGCGGCTCAATCTTCCGCCGCTCGGCTTCCTGCTGCTGAAACCGGCTCCGGCCATCGTACACGCGGAGCCGGAGGTTACGCAGACATTGCCAGAATCCGCGCCCACTCGCCGTCGGTCACGGGCATCACGGAAAGGCGCGGCATCCGGGTCAGGATGAAGGTCGCAAACGCCTTGTCTGCCTTGATCGTCGCAAGCGTCACCGGATTCTTCAACTTCTTCACCGGCTCCACATCGACGGCGTAGAGCTTCCCGTCCTTGTCTTTCGGATCCGGATAGGCGGCGCCTGCCGCTCGTGCGATGCCGATCACCGCTTTCTCACCGCCGGTGTGATAGAAAAAGATCGAGTCTCCCTTCTTCACGGCCCGCAGGTGCTTCTGCGCGAGAGGGTTCCTCACGCCCGTCCATGACGTCCTGCCGTCTTTCACCAGGTCGTCGTAGCTGTAGTTCGACGGTTCCTCTTTGAATAGCCACTGCATGACACCACGGAATATCACGGATTTGCGTCCCTGGGAGCACCTGCGAATGAAGGACCGGATCGCGCCCGGCCTTCGGATCCTGTTCGTCGGCATCAACCCCGGAGTCCGCTCCGCGCAGTCCGGCCATCATTTCGCGGGGCCGAGCAATCGTTTCTGGAAGCTGCTGTGGGAGGCGCGCCTGGTCCCCGGGCCGTTCACCCACGAAGACGACGACCGATTGCCGGAGCTGGGGATGGGCGTGACCAACCTGGTGCCGCGGCCGTCGCCTGGGATCGATTCGTTGAAGCCGGCGGAATACGTCGCCGGCTGGCAGGTGCTCGAAAAGAAAATCGAAACCTATCGCCCCGCCGTCGTCGCTCTGGTGGGGGTCACACTCTGGCGTGCGATTCTTCCGCTCGTGGTGACCGACGATGAGGAGCGCCGGCGTGCGGCGGCGATCAAATGTACCGGCTTGCAGTCCCTGACGATCCACGGCGCGCGGATCTTCGTCCTTCCCAATCCGAGCGGCCGGAACGCCAACTACACGTACGCCGAAATGCTCGCCGCCTTTCGAGGCCTTCGGCGCTTCGCGGCGAAGGCAAACTCTGATAACTAATAACTTCTTTACGCGTGCACGCCCGGCGCTTCGTGGCC
>JACDCA010000402.1 GCA_013694635.1 Acidobacteriota bacterium
AAGATCACCGTCATTGCCACGGGCTTCGAACGTCCACCGGCAACGTGGACGAGTACGCCGTCGGCCGCGACGACGCCGGTGGATCTGCAGAACTACGCGTCGTGGAAGCAGGAAGGCACCGAGCGGACGGCAGCCGCGAGTTCCTCTCGCGTTTCGTTCAGCCGCCGTCCGGTCATCGATCTGCCGACGACGCCTCCTCCTCCGGCGCCGACGGCCGACCCTGGCTCGACAGGCCTGGGCGCCGAATTCGAACCACTGGATGTTCCGGCCTTTCTTCGGAGGCAGAACGACTAACCGTCGGGAATGAAGGTGGAGCAGCCCTGACGGGCTGGACGCCCTTCCGCTGGGCGGCCCGAAAGGGCTGGACCACGGGGGGCGTGTCGGCCGGGCGGCTTTGTCGGACGTGGTACACTGTATAAATCCAAGGCACGGGGGATCTGCGGCGTCCAAGCTGCAGCCCGCGCACCGGTCCCGTTAGCACATCGTTACCTCCGGAAACCCCGCCGCCTCGACTTGCGCGCCGTCTCGGCGCCTGAATGTTCGAGCGGCGCATCTCAATGAAGAAACCGCACCATCGGGAACGCGCGGGAGACGCCCTGTCGCGCGAGGTCGGCTACGTGCGCAAGACGCACGGCGCCCGGCTGCGCGTCGCCCTGGTGTTCCCGAACACCTACTTCGTCGGCATGTCGAGCCTGGGTTTCCAGACGGTCTACCGTCTGTTCAACGACCTGGACGACGTGGTGTGCGAGCGCGTCTTTCTGCCGCCGAAGCAGGAGCTTCAGGCGCAGCTCGCGTCGGGCACGCCGCTGCTGACGCTCGAATCGCGGACGCCGGTTGCCGAGTTCGACGTCATCGCCTTCTCGGTGTCGTTCGAATGGGACTACACCAACGTGGTGTCGATGCTGCGGCTGGCGAAGATGCCCCCACGCGCCGAAGCCAGGAACGCCCGTCATCCTCTGGTCGTGATCGGCGGCGCAGTCACGTTCGTGAATCCGGAGCCGCTCGCGCCGTTTGCCGACGTGATTGCGGCCGGCGAAGGGGAAGTGCTCATCCCCTCGCTGATGACGTGCGTACGCGAAGCATCCGATCGTACGGATCTGTTGCAGCGGCTCGCGCAGGAACGCGGCTTCTACATCCCGTCGTTCTACGACGTGCGGTACGCGGACAGCGGGACCATCGAGGGGTTCGACGTGAAGCCGGGGACAGGCGCCCCTGCCGTCGTCAAGAAAGCGGCGGTCAAGAGCACGGAGCGGCTCGATCCACCCGCAACCTCGATCTTCACGCCGGACACGGAGTTCGGCTCGCGATTTCTGATCGAGGTGGTGCGAGGCTGCGCGAACCTGTGCCGGTTCTGCTGGGCCGGTTACAACTACCTGCCGGTTCGGCCGTTTGACGCCGATCGTATTCTCGAACTTGCCGCGCAGGCGAAGCCGTACGCCTCGAAGGCAGGCCTGGTCTCGATCGCGCTGTGCGATCACCCCGAGATCGAACGGATTCTCAACGGCCTGCTCGACCTGGGATATTCGGTGAGCCCCGCGTCCCTCCGTCTCGACGACCTCACACCGACGATCGTCGACCTGCTCCGCAGGAGCGGTGAGCGATCGATCACCATCGCCCCGGAAGCCGGATCCGACCGGCTTCGCCGCGTCATCAACAAGACGGTGACCAACCAGGAGATTCTCAACGCAGCCGAGATCATCTTCGACGGTGGCATGGAGAACCTGAAGCTCTATTACATGATCGGCCTGCCGACGGAGACCGACGCGGATCTCGAGGGCATTCGCGATCTGACCGTCGAGATGCGCGAGATCATGCTCAAACATGCGCGCGCGCGCGGCCGGATCGGCCGGATCGTCGGCAGCGTGAATCCGCTGATCCCCAAACCGGGGACGGCGTATCAGTGGCTGCCGATGGAAGACCCCGCGCTGACCGAGCGCAAGGCAAAGCGGCTGCGCGAGATGCTCGCGGGACTCGACAACGTCTACTTCAACATCAAGTCGGAGCGGCATTCGTATTACCAGGCACTCCTGTCGCTCGGCGACCGGCGTGTCGCCCCCGCCATCGAGGCAGCGGAGCGCAATGGTGGCAACTGGCGCGCGGCGGTTGCCGAAACCGGCATCGACGCGGCGTTCTACATCTTCCGCGACCGCTCCGGCGACGGCGTGCTGCCGTGGGACATCATCGACGGCGGCATGAAGACTTCGTTCTTCCGCTCGGAGTTCGAGAAGGGGCTCCGCGAAGAATGGACGCTCCCGCCCAAGCGCCAGAAAGAGAACGCGAAGTTTTTGCCGGTCCTCTCCTAGCGCCCCTTCGCGAACCTCAGCCTACGCGACAGCGTGTTCCGTCTCGTACGCGGCGTAGGCTTCGAGCACCAGGTCGCGGATCCGTTCCTGCGACGTGCCGTCGACCGCCGGGCGCAGCAGCGCGAAGCTCCGGCGCTCACCGTTGACGGAATACTGCCGCGCCGGGAAGGTCACGTTGCGGCCGTTCCCGCTCTTCCGCTCCCAGATCGCAAAACCGATCAACTTCAGCCCTTCGAGCGGCCCGCTCGTGAAATGCAGTTCGGCGTCCGCCAGTTTTCCAGGTGGGTTCCCCTTGTCGTTCGGTACGATCTTGATCGTCATCCTGAAGCTCCTTCGTCGGTCTGTCGGTCCGTGGCCCGGTGTTCAGAAGGAAGGCAAGAGGGTCGCCGGTGGCGTGACGGCCGCGCGAGTCAGTGGATGGCGTTGAGACGCGGGAGGTTATCGTCGCGTCACCGTCGCCTCAGCGGGGACCGCGACGCGCGGGGGGACGCGAACCGTCAGCCGCGGTTTACGGTGCGGTCAGGAGGATGACCTGCGCCAGGGCGAGGCTTTCGGAGTGCGTAATCGTCAGCAGCGATTTCTCGACGCGCATCTCGGTGGCGCGTCGCGCCGCGCCGCCGTGCAACCGGAGTTGCGGCGGGCCGCCGTGCCGGACGACTTCGACGTCCTTCCAGAGAACGCCTCGTGAATGCCCGGTGCCGAGCGCTTTCATCGTTGCTTCCTTCGCCGCGAACCGGCCGGCGAGGTGCGGAACCGGATCACGCCGGCGCGTACAATAAGCAATCTCGCCGTCGGTGAAGACCCGCCGGAGGAAGCGATCCCCATATTTCGCATAGGTCGCTGCGATGCGGGGGATGTCGGTGGCGTCCAGCCCGATCCCGATGATGTTCATGACTAGACCCCAGCCTAGCGGCGGATTCGAGTGGGTGCAAGTACCCACGGGCCCGCTGCTGCGGAACACGGCGCTCGAGCCTTTCGCGAATCATTTCTTCACGACCGCTTCTCTTCGACTCCGCGAGGACGAACAGGAGTGGCACGAGGTCGCCCGCGTCGCAGGCGTGCCGACCGACCGGCTGTTGCTGTTGCACCAGGTGCACGGACGGGCCGTTGCGGTGGCATCGAGCGGATCGACGGGCCAGTGGTCGCGGCCCGAAGCGGACGCAGCCGTCACTGACGATCCGTCGGTCGCGCTCGTCGTCCGCGTTGCCGACTGTGCGCCGATCCTCCTGGCCGATATCACCACGGGCGCCGTCGCGGCGGTTCATGCCGGCTGGCGCAGCACGATGCACCGCATCGTCGGCGCAGCGGTGACGACCATGCGAACGGCATTTGGAACGAACCCCGCCGACCTCGTCGCAGCCATCGGTCCGTCGCTTGGCGTGTGCTGCGGCGAGATGGGGGAGGAGGTCGTCGAGGCGTTCCGCGACGCCGGGCATGACCACGCCGCGCTCGAGGCGTGGTTCGTCCGGCAGCCCGGGCGACGGCCACACTTCGATTTGTGGCGCGCGAACCGGGACCAGCTGGAGCAGGCCGGTGTGCCGCGATCCACTATCCACGTGAGCGGCCTCTGCACGCGGACCCACCCGGATATCTTCCATTCGTTCCGCGCAGCGGGCCCTGATGCGGGACGAATGGCTGCCGTGATTCGGGCCAACCGCTGATCTGCCTTCACGTCTAAGCGCACGGAGGTCTCCATGCTGCAGGACGTCCGCATCGCCGTGCGCGCGCTCGCTGTCGCTGCACGTTCAGCCCACCGGTGAGAAATACGCGAAGATCTCCGTCGCCGACTACTACGAGTCGCTGTTCGAGCGGCTGCGTGCAGTGCCCGGCGTGGGAGCGGTCGGCGCGATTCAACATCTTCCGTTCAGCGGTTTTTCCTGGAACGCGTCGCTCGACATCCAGGGGTTCGAACCCGCCGCGGGCGCGTCCAGGCCAGTCGCCGGATTGCGTATCGTGACGCCCGGCTATTTCAACGCGATCGGCCAGCCGCTCCTGGCGGGTGGCGAGTACGACCGCGCCGACACAGCGCCAGGATCGCGTGATCGTGAACGACTCCCTCGCGACGAAGTATTTCGGTTCTTCGTCAGCCGCGATGGGCCGCACGCTCCGAATCCGCGGCGGGCGCACCCAGTCGCCATGGGTGACGATCGTCGGCGTCGCCGCCGACGTGCGGCACGGTTCCCTGACCGCGCTGACAGGACCGGAGAT
>JACDCA010000409.1 GCA_013694635.1 Acidobacteriota bacterium
GGCGCGATCCCCGCCGTGGCGTTGATCGCGCCGCTCGCCTTTGCGACCGCCGCATCGTCCGGCATCCCCGTGTTCCTGACCGCGCTGATGGTGGCGAACGGCGCGAACGCGGGCAACCTCTCCCCCGTCAGCGCGGTCGGCGTCATCGCCAACAGCCGCATGGCGTCGGTCGGTCTCGGCGGGCACGAGTTAAAGGTGTGGGCGGCGAACTTCCTCGCGCACCTGTTCGTTGCAGCCGTCGCGTACGCCGTGCTCGTTCGGCGCATCCCGGCGCGCGACGCGACTGTGCCCGACCGGCCGCCGCACGTCACCCGGGCTCAGTGGCTGACCATGGCCGTGGTGTTCGCGTGGGTCGCGGCTGTCCTCGTGCTGTCCGCGCCGCTTGGCCTGTCGGCGTTCGCCGCCGCCGTCTTCCTCGTTGTGTCCGGCGCGGCGGACGACACCGGGGGGATCAAAGGCATGCCGTGGTCCGCCATCCTCATGGTGTGTGGCGTCGCGATGCTGGTGACCACCGCGGAGCGGGCCGGCGGGCTGGACCTGTTCACCGCCCTCCTCGCGAAGCTCGCGACGCCTGAAACGCTGAACGGCGTGATCGCCTTCGTGACCGGGGTGATCTCGAGCTGCAGCAGCACGTCCGGCGTCGTGCTGCCGACGTTTCTCCCCACGGCACCCGGCCTCGTGCAGCAGGTTGGGGGCGGCGATCCGCTCGCCGTGGCGCTCAGCATCAACGTCGGCTCCTCTCTCGTCGACGTCTCACCGCTCTCGACGATCGGTGCCCTGTGCGTGGCGGCGGTGACCGATCCGCGCGTCGCACGCGGACTGTTCCGCCGGATGCTGATCTGGGGCCTGACGATGACGGTGGTTGGAGCCCTGCTCTGCTTAGCGTTTGCGAGCTGGTTCGCGAGACTGTAAAAAAGGGGACAGCCACCTTTTTCGGCACGGGCGCGCAGTGAAAAAAGGTGGCTGTCCCCTTTTGTCAGCTCCCTGACGCCGTCTTTCTCAGCGTCCGTGTCACGCGGCCCACGGGCCGTCCGTCGACGCTGACGATGGCGCGGATGGTGTAGTCGCCGGGGGGCAGGGGCGCGACCGCCACCGCGCCGATCACCATGCGCCGATCGTCTGCGGCGGCAAGGATCCGCGGGACGGCGGTGCTCAACGCGCGCCCCTCCGGGCCGGCGGCGACTTCGAGGCGAACGGTGATCGAGTCGGGCTTCGGCGTCGCCCCGTACGTCTCGAAGAAGACGACCGCGGCCTGGTCCGTGCCGAACACCAGCTTCGGTGTGAACCCGCCGTCACGTGACGTGCCGACCGCCATCGTGCTCAGCATCAGAGGACCCGCTTCGGTGAGGCGCGCGATCAATTCGTACTCGACTGAACCTTGCCGTCCCGACGCGTCTACCGCGGCAACACGCAGGCGGTACGGCCCCGGAAGGGCCTCGCCGGCCGTCACGAGCGGCAGGCTCGTGAGCTCGCGCGTGTTCGCCGTCCACTGAACGACCAGCTGGTCGCGGCTGTCGATCAGCCCGAAGACCGCCGACGCCAGCTTGACGCCGCGCTCCGCCGGTTCGACGACCGCCATGATCTTCACCTTCCCCGCCGTGCCCGCCGAGGCGTACGCGACGGCGCGCAGCGGCAGCGCCCGATACCGCACGCCGTCTCTCAGCATGTCGCGCGCGTCGCTGGACGCCTTCTTCGAAGACGCAGGCTTCGGGACCAGCACTTCCGGACGGACGCGGAGGCGCACACGCTCGCGTGAGACGCCGAGCTCGACGCGGTGCGTGAGGCCGTTGCGTTCGTTCGCGTCCGGATCGAATGTCGCCACGTAGTACCCGGACGTCAAGCGCGCCACGTTCGGCAGCGCGTTGTCGTCGGGACCCACGATGCGGAAGAACTCGCCAGCTGCGGCCCCCGCGAGGCTCTCCAGCCCGGCGCGGTCCTTGTCGGCGCCGGAGAAGCGGCTGAGGCTCGCATCGGTGAACGCATTCGTTGCAGACTCGACATGGAGGTCGTCGGGCTGCACGACGAAGACGTATCCCCGCGCGTGTGCCGCGGCGGTCCGTAGTTCCTGATAGTCCGTCAGACGGATCTCGCATGGACCGGGCGGCGCGTTGGCGGCGGCATCACGGCGCGGGTTCAGCACCCCCGACGATAGGAGCACGACCACCTTCGGCCCGTCGAGCGGCGCCAGCTCACGCAGCAGGTCCCGCATGCCGTTGAGCACGAGCCGCGAGCGGCAGGACCGGTCTTGCTCGCTCGACTCCCGCGATGCACGGCCGATGAACTTCCGCAACGCCGCGGCCACTTTCTGGTGATCGTGCGTGAACTCGATCTCGACGCTGCCATTCGGCATCGTCACGTACGAAACCTGGTCGCGCGGCCCCAGCCCGTTCAGAAAGCGGACGGCGGAATTCATGACGTTCTTTTCCGCGCCCGGACGAATCGATTCGTGGTCGACCACGATCGTCACCCAGCGCCCCGCGCTGTCGGACACGTTGCTGCCGTACGGCGACTCGAGCTCGGGCACGGGATCGGACGCCGCGGCGGCGTGATTGGTCGCGGGCAAACTGACGTAGCGGAGGGATCGGATCTGGCGCGCGCGGCCGTCGACCTTCAGCGTGAGCTCGTCGGCACGCAGGTCGAAGACGACACCGTCCGGCCCGGCCGCGAAGAACTCCACCGGAACTGAGTCACCGGCAGGACGCGACGAGGGCGGCTGTTCGCCAGTGGCCACGGCGACGCACAGCGCCGCCAATGGCGCAGCGACGCCCAGACGCCAGCGGCCGAGGATCATGTCGAGAGCATACCGCTAACGATGGCGCCGCCAACGGGAATTGGGCCCTGCACGATATCCCCTGACGGGGTCGCACGCGGAATATCCAGGAGCGCCTCCTCCGGGCTTTCGCCGATCGCGCGGACGGTCATGCGATTGGCGTCGATGGTGACCAGAAGGAAGTGGCATTCACCCGACCAGCTCTGTGTGTGCGCCCCTTCGAAGTCATCCGGGATCCGGCGGCGGATCTTCGCACCTGCGCCTGACACGAAGTAGTCGATGCCGTTCCATTGCGAATGCTGGAAGTTGTGCTCGTGGCCGCTGAACGAGACGCGGACGCCGCTGCGTTCGAAGAGATCGATGACCGGACGCATGCCGCGCGTGTTGTGATGTTGCGGGCCCGCGGAGAACGCCGGGTGATGTCCGAACGGGATCCGCCAGCGAACCGGATCCTCGGCCGCGGGCGGAAACGCCTTCTGCATGAATTCCCAGTGCTTCGGATACTCGAAGATGCGTCCGCGCCGGAAGAACGACTCCTTTGACGTGTCGATGCACACGAACTCGATGTCGGCCGACGCGCGGAACTTGTAGAACAGCCCTGGGCCCAGTGACGCGCGGCCGGAGGCTTCCTCCCCCGCCAGCCGCTCGCGGAGGTACATGTTGTCCATGACCTGGTCGCGATCGTCGTGCTCCTCGGTCTCGTCGGTATCGTGGTTGCCGATCGACGGGCAAACCGGCACGCGGTTGAGCACGTAGCGGTACGGCTGGAAGTAGGTGAAGAACCAGTCGTCGTCCTCGTCGCCCGAATCCCCCGTCCACAGCAGGAACCGTTGGGCGGCGTAGATGTTGTCACCAGTTGTCAGAATGACCCTGACGTCGTACTGGTCGACTGCGCGTTCGAGCGCGCGCGCCACCTCGAGCTGGCGTTTTTTCTCGGTGGACCGCTTCCGGATCCCCACCCCGAAGTCGCCAATGACAATGAATGAGAACGGTCCGGCGAGCGGCTGCCGCGGATCCGGCAGCGTGCGGAACTCGTTGCGGTAGACCTGATCGCGCTGGACAAGGCCCTGGACGTCCGGGTCCCAGTCCCAGCGCACGCCCTGACCCCAGAGCTCATGCTTCACGGTGACGGTATAGGTGTAACGGGTGTCGGCGGTGAGGCCGGAGATCGCGCAGTGGTTCGTGCAGTTGGTCATGGCACTGGCGACGAGCGCTCCCGTGGCGTCGAACACTTCAACACGTGCCGGGCCGTACGGAGCCGATTGGCAGCCGATGGATTCACATCGCGGCGGATGCACCCATTGCAGGTCCTCGTCGTCGATGAGCTTCGCTCCGCCACCGCGGCGAACCTTGAAGTAGAACGCGCCCCAGGCGATCAGCGCCGACTTGTGAGAGAGGCCAGCGAGGTAGACGTAAGGT
>JACDCA010000426.1 GCA_013694635.1 Acidobacteriota bacterium
TCGGCACCATGCCGACGACCGCGTTCGCTTCGATCAGCATGACCGTCGTCTTCACGTCATGCAGCATGGGAGCATTGGCCGGAGACCGATCGGTCTTCAGCTCCCGCCCTAGTGCGTCGCGCATTGATGCAGGCACCGCATCAATATCCACCAGCAGCCCGGCCTCGAGCGCCTGGAGGGGCGTCAGTTTCGCGTCGAGCACGCCCTTCGGCATGCGCATCGCGTCGGTCCAGAACCCCTCGTTACCGAACGTTTCGAAGCGGAAGACCTCGCGGCCAGCCAAGGCGCTTGTGTTTCGGTCGGCCATCGCCTCCGGTTTTCCCGCCGGACGCGATTGTGCGGTGATGACGGCACCGAGGAACACAACCACGGCGACGATGACCCACGACGCTGGAGAGAGAGGACGCCAACCTGCGAGATTCATAGCCGCTCCCCTGCGAGATTCATAGCCGCTCCCCTGCCAGAATTGACGATTACCGCGCGCATGGCTGCGCGTACTCACTGCAAACGGGCTGCCGCCCGTCCCCTTCTCGAAAGGGTCACGAACCGGGCCGGTTCGCTGCCGAGGCGGTAGGCACGGGGCGACTTACTTCGCGGTCAGACTCCTGAGGAAGGCGATGACGTCCCTCCGTTCCCCTTGAGCCTCCACGTAGAACGGATGCGGGGCATTGGGCCCGCGTTTGGGATCGAACAGCGTCTCGAGATCGGGGACCGAGTTGTCGTGCAGGAACACCGGTTTGCGCGCCAGATCGAGCAGCAGCGGGAGCGCGATGCCACGCTCCAGCTTGCGCAGGCTGGCGTTGACGACAACCATCTTGTCGTCAAAGAAGCTGTCCACTGTGTTCTGCACCGGGTTGAGCGGCGGCTCCCGCTGAGCGAGCACCACCGGGTTGTCCCCCGGGAAGATCGTTTTCATCGGCACGATCATCGGCGGCACCATCTTGCTTTGATCGACGTTGTGACAGGCGGTGCAGGTCGCCTGAAAGCGCGTGCGGCCACGGTCGGCAGCGGCCTTGTCCACGGCCGCGCCGGCGGGGGCGGGGAGGCTGTTGAGGTACGCGTTCATGTCGAGGAGCTTCTTGTTGTCCACGCGCATGCCGAGCGGCCCCCGTTCATCACCCGGCGTCGTCTTCGTCGATATCTGCGCGTAAGGGTACCCGGTGACGTTGGTCGCGGCCAGGATCTTCACGTAGTCGTCGACGATCTCATCCCCTGCGGCGCCTCCAAGCTTGTGCAGAAACGCACGACCCCCGGGCGTCGTGATGCCGGTGACATCCAGCAGACCGGTGTAGACGAGATTGGAGAAGTTATCCAGCTTGCTGATGGCGGCTTCGCTGCCCCATGGCGCCGCGAGATCCGCCCTGAACATCGGCGTGATGTGCATCGGCGCACCGTTGCCATCGAAGGCATCGTCGAACATGCCGATCGGATAGAACTCCGGGTTGCTGAAATAGGCGTCGATCTCGGCTTCGGTCGAGTTCTCCGTGAGGCCGGTTGGCGCGCGGCCGATCGTTGCGCCCTTGTTGGCGGTCAGCGCGAGCTGGGCGATCGGATAGAGCGCGCGGGTGTTGGCCGCAACGGCGAACGTCGCGCCGACGTTCAGGAAGTGAGGCGTCGGGCCATCGATCTGCTTGCCGATCGTGCCCCCTTTGGGCATCGAGTAGACGGAGCCGTCCGTGATCGCGTGGCAGAACGCGCAGGAGACGCCCATCTTATCGCCCGCCGTGATGTCGATCTTTCCGTCGTTGTTCGTGTCTCGGGCCACCACACCGATGACCGCGTTGGCGTTCACCAGCGCCGCCGTGGTGGTCGGATCGTTCAGGATCGGCGCAGCGGCCGGGGAGAGGTTCGTCTTCAATTCGGCCGCCACGGCCTTCTTCGTCGCGTCATCCAGCGCGTCGACGTTGACGTGATAGCCCGCCTTCAGCGCGTCGAGCGGCGTGAACTTCGCCGCCATCATGCCCTGAGGCAGTCGGACGGCATCGGTCCAGAACGCTTCGTTGCCGAAGGTCTCGCTTCGGAACACGTCCCTGCCAGCTCGCGCATCGCCGGTCTCGTGCTTGTTCGGGTTTTCAGCGGGAGCCGCCGGACCCGTCGACAGACGCGATTGATCGGGGGGGCTCATGGTTCCGCTGCGCGCGCAGCTCAGGACCACCAGGAACGTGAGAGCGGAGCCCCCGATCAGGAGCGATGGTCTTCCGGCTGCATTCAAGAAACGGGCAATAAACATCAGAACCTCCTAATATCGGGCGTCTCCTATGTTTACGCCGTGAGCGGGCTGCCGGATTGACTCCGGGACTGCAAATCGAATAACTGCTGACGTGGAGAAGGACCGGCCGACTGATCAGGGGGGCAGGAGCGCGAAGCCGCCCCGCGCTCTAGACGTCGCGGCGGCGAGCCATCGCGGCTCCGACGGCGGCAAGCAGCGCGTTGTCGTCGAACGGTTTGTCGATGTGCCCTTCGAATCCTGCGGCCTGCGTGCGTACATGATCGCCGCTGCTCGCCAGGCCGGAGATGGCAATCACCGCGGGCTGCGGTGACTGGCGCCGGCGGTGCAGCTCCAGAAGAAATTCGTATCCGTCCATGCGGGGCATCCGAAGATCGCACAGCACGATGTCGAATCTCGCCGCCGCGACCATCTCCAGCGCGTCGACCCCGTCGTCGGCAACCAGAACTTCCGCGCCGAACCGTTCGAGCATCGCGCGCGTGAGGTCGCGGGCATCCTCCATGTCCTCCACGACGAGAATGCGAAGTCCGTCGAGCTGGTGGAGCAGACCTGTCGCCACCGGCAATCGCCCCGGAGCCTCCTGCTCCTCCGCCGCGAGGGGAAAACGAACCGTGACGCCGGTACCCCGCCCGGTCCCTTCGCTGGCGATCCTCACCGTTCCTCCGTGCGCCTCCGTCAACTGCTTGACCAGCGCCAGGCCGATGCCCAGCCCGGCGTGCTTGCGGCGTGTGCCTTCTTCCTGCTGGCGGAAAATGTCGAACAGAAACGGGACGAACTCGGGCGCAATGCCTTCTCCCGTGTCCCGCACGTGCACCACGCCCGAGTCACCATCCCGGTCCAGCGTGACCGTCACAGTTCCAGCGGCCGGCGTGAACTTC
>JACDCA010000432.1 GCA_013694635.1 Acidobacteriota bacterium
GAGGCGGCGCGCCGCCTCCGCCGCCGCACGCGGCGACCTGGTTGTTATCCAGCGTCACTGCACCAGTCCGCGCCAAGGCTCTCCCTATCAGGTTTGCGCCGTTAACGAGGGTGATGCTCGTTTGCGCGAGAATATTTCCTGCGAACTGACTCCCGGAACCGATAGTTGCGGAACTGCCGATCCGCCACTGCACGCCGCAAGGGTTACCGCCGTTGATAAAGATAACGTTGCCCGCGGTCGTGAGCGTGCTCCCAGTTTGGAAAACCCAGACCGCATTTGGGTTGCCCAGGGCGTCGAGTGTAAGTGTGCCCGTCAGCCCAGCCGAGGACGAAAAGCAATAGACGCCTGGAGTGAGTGTGAGTCCACCGAGATCCGTGCCAGTCAAGTCACGACCGCAAGCCTGGGCTGTCAGGGTATTGAACGCAGTCGTGAGATCACCCTGAGCAGCCGCCGCGGTCGCATCAGCTGCGTGTATCGTCCCAGTGTCCGTGCACGGAACAGGGAAGCCAACGACCGCGGCACCGGGGCTGACGCCAACATCTCCGGTGATGACGGACGCACCGGTGCACGTCACCGTCGTGGCGCCCAGGATCGCGAAGGGGCGCAGATTCCCACCGAGGTATGACTGGGCCAATGCCGGCGAGGAGCTGCAAAGAAGCGTCGTCAATCCCACGGTCGCCACAAAGCTCAAGCGTTTGCGAAGCATCTGCTCTCCTCTCCCTTCCCTGACGCCGCTGAGGTCGGGGAGTACCAGCGGCCAAGGGTCGCGGCAGCGGTGCCATGATAGCATGTCGCCCGATGGTTATTCGCGAGGCGCCAATCCTCTATTCGGTCGACCTCGGCGAATGCGAGGCGCTCGCCGCACTCAAGCCGGAGGACATCATTGCCACCTTCGCAAGCGCCCTGGAACGCGCCGGCGCGACTGTGGTGCAGACGTTGTCCCACGCGTATCCCGGAGCCGGCCTCACCAGTGTCCTCGTCCTGCGTGAGTCCCATGCCGTCCTCCATACCTGGCCGGAGACCGGCACCGTCAACATCGATATCTTCTCCTGCTCGACGAGGCTCAAGAGCCTGGAAGCCGTCAACGAACTGAGCCGGTTCCTCGGCGCACGCCAGGTCTCGGTCCAGGAGATACCCCGTGCCGACGGACACAGCGCCGGCGTACCGTCACAACCACGCGCGTAACTTCGCGCTGCGGGGCGTCGCCTGGAGCCTCGGCCTCTTCGGCTTGCTGCGCCTGCCTTGGCTCGAAACGCACGCGGTCCTGCCGCTCACGCAGCTCCAAGCGCGGCTCGCGGAGACCGGCTTCGGAACGCCGGCGCTACCGATCGCGGTCACGCTCGCGTGCAGCGGGGCGGACGCGCTGGCGCTGTGCGCTGGGGCAATCCTCGCCTACCCCGTGATCTGGCAGGCGCGGCTCGGAGGGGCAGCTGGCGGGATCGGGCTCGTCCTCGCGCTCAACACGGTGCGCATCGGTACGCTCGGCCGCGCCGCCGGGTCACCGTCATGGTTTGAGGCCCTCCACGTGTACGTGTGGCCGGCGCTGCTGACGCTCGCCATTGCCGGCTATGTCTTTGCCTGGATGCGCTTCGCGGATCGGCGGCCTGCGGTCACGCCAAGCGCCTCGCCCGCGCCGCCTGCCGATCAATCCGTCCGGCAGACGACGCGCCTGACGCGGCGCTTCGTGTTGTTGACCGCCGCCTTCCTCGTGCTCTTCACCGCGGCCTCACCGCTGTACCTCGAGAGCGCCGGCGTTCTTGCGGTGGCGGCTTTCGTCGCTCGCGCGGCGGCCGGGGCACTTCGTCTCCTCGGCGTCGAGGCCGGGGCCACCGCCAACCTGCTGTCGACCGCGCAGGGCGGATTCCTGGTCACCCAGGAGTGCATCTCCACGCCGCTGATTCCGGTGTACCTCGCGGCTGTCTTCGCGTATTCGAACACCTGGCGCCGGCGCGCGCTGGCACTTCTCACGGCTGTCCCGCTCTTTGTCGGCCTCGGCATCGCGCGGCTTCTCGTCGTCGCTCTACCGGCCGCTCTGGTAGGTTCGCCGATCTTCCTGATACACGCGTTTTACCAACTGCTCCTCGCCG
>JACDCA010000439.1 GCA_013694635.1 Acidobacteriota bacterium
CGTGCTTACGGGTAGAGGCGGTCGATTTTCCAGCCAGTCTCCGTGCGCTCGTAGACGATGCGGTCGTGGAGGCGGTCGGGACGGCCGTACCAGAACTCGATCCGCCTGGGAATGATCCGGAAGCCGCCCCAGAACGGGGGGCGCGGCACCGGCTGATCGGCGAACTTCTGCTCGACGGCCCTGTACTCCTCTTCCAGTTTCTCGCGCGCCGGCAGCACCTCGCTCTGCGCCGACGCCCAGGCGCCCAGCTGACTCCCTCGCGCCCGGCTGGCGAAGTAGAGGTCTGACTCCTCCGCCGGAAGCCGTTCGACCCGACCCTCCACGCGTATCTGCTCGTCGAGCGCCACCCAGTGGAAACAGAGGGCCGCGTGGGGATTCGCGCCGAGGTCGCTGGACTTGCGGCTGTTGTAATTGGTGAAAAACGTGAACCCGCGCTCGTCCACTCCCCGCAGCAGCACCATCCGCACCGATGGACGCCCCGAGCCATCGGCGGTCGCCAGCGCGACGGGGACCGTGTCGACCTGGTGGCTGGCGGCGCGCTCCCGCGCGTTCAGGAACTCGGTAATCGGATCGACGCTCGACATGGGAGGATTATCCCAAAATGAGCTTCAAGCGGGCGCTGGGGCCGTTCGACGCGACCATGGTCGTCATCGGCGGCATCATCGGGTCGGGCATTTTCATCAACCCCTATATCGTCGCGCAGCGCCTCGATTCGTCGGCGCTCGTCCTCGGCGCCTGGGTGGCGGGCGGAGCGATTGCGCTGGCGGGGGCCTACTCGTACGCCGAGCTCGGCGCGCTCTTCCCGCGCGCCGGCGGCCAGTACGTCTACCTCCGCGATGCCTACCACCCGATCGCCGGATTTCTCTATGGATGGGCGCTGCTCGCGCTGATCGAGAGCGGAGCCATCGCCGCGGTCGCGATCACGTTCGCCAACTATGCGCTGAGGCTCGCAGGGCGCCCGGACGTCGCCGCGATCCCTGTCGCGATCGGCGCCATCGTGCTTCTCTCGATCATCAACTACCTTGGCGTGAAGCCAGGCAGCCGCGTCCTCAACGTACTCGTCGTTCTGAAGGTGGGCGCGCTGGCGGTGCTGATCGTCGCCGGTGCGATGGCGCCGATGCAACCGGGGTGGTGGACCGCCGCACGCGCGTCAACCGACTCCGGCGTGACGGTCGCGCTGAGTTTTGGCGCGGCACTCATCCCGATCCTTTTCGCCTACGGCGGCTGGCAGAACGCTAACTACGTCGCAGAGGAGATCGAGAACCCGCGCCGCAATCTCCCCTTGAGCCTGCTCGCCGGCACCACCGCGGTCGTCGTGATTTACGTGCTGATCAATGCCGTCTACCTGCGTGCGCTCGGGCTGGAAGGCCTCGCCGCAACGACGACGCCGGCATCGAAGGCGGCCGAGGGCCTCTTCGGCGCGTGGGGCGACCGGTTCGTCACCGCCGCCATCGCGATCTCGACGTTCGGATTTCTTGACCTCGCGATCCTCGCGCCCACGCGGGTCTATTACGCGATGGCCGCCGACAAGCTGTTCTTCCCGGCACTTGCGCACCTGCATTCACGCTTCCGGACGCCCTGGCTCGCCATCCTGATTCAATCCACCTGGTCGTGCGTCCTTGCCGCGACGGGACGCTACGAACAGCTGCTCAACTATGTCGTGTTCGCTGACTGGATCTTTTTTGGCCTCACCGTCGGTACGGTGCTGGTCTTCCGCCGGACAGTGCCGCTCGCGCAACGCGAACCGGACGCGTACCGGGCCCCCGGATATCCATTTGTCCAGATCCTGTTCGTCCTCATCTCGGCGGCGGTCGTGTTTAGCGTGGTACGCGCCGACCCCGCGGCGGCGCTTCGCGGCGCGGCGCTGCTGGCGCTCGGCGTCCCCGTCTACGCATGGTTCGCGAGGAAACGGTGAATCCCAGATTTCACGCTCCCTACATGGAGTGGGCGAAGACACGCCCGTCGCCACGGTTCGACCTCGCGGGGAGCAACGTCCTCGCGTGTGCCGTGGAGGAACTCGACGGCGCGCGTGACGCGCTGGCGTTTTCAGGAAGAAACAACAGCGGTTACGCTCCCCTGCTCGACGCGATCGCGGCGCGGTACGGGGTACGCCCGGACCAGGTCACCACCGCGCAGGGAACGTCCGGCGCAAACTTTCTCGTGTGCGCCGCGTTGCTCGAGCCGGGGGATGACGTCCTCGTCGAAACGCCGGGCTACGATCCCCTGCTCGGCGCCCCCAGGCTTCTCGGCGCCAACGTCGTGCGTTTCGATCGGCGGTTCGACGAGGGATGGGCGCTGGATCCCGAACGCGTCGCGGGCGCACTCACGCCGCGGACGCGCCTCATCATCGTGACGAGGCCGCACAACCCGACGGGAGCGCACGCGGATCTCGTGGCGTTGCGCGACATCGGCCGTCTCGCGGCCAGGCAACGCGCTCATGTGCTCGTGGACGAGGTTTATCTCGATGCCACCGACGTCTCTCCCACGGCCGCGGCCACTCTGGGGGATGAGTTCATTTCGACGAGCAGTCTGACCAAGTCGTACGGTCTCGCGGGTCTGCGCAGCGGATGGATCCTTTCGTCGAACGCCGTCGCGGAACGCCTCCGCCGGGCGCGCGACGTGGTCGACGGCACGGGCTCGATCGTCACTGAACGGCTGTCAGTGCTCGCATTCGGGCAACTCGACAAGTTGATCGCTCGAAGCCGCGCGATTCTTGGGGTGAACTGGGCACTCGTCCGTGACTTCCTGCACTCCCGGCCGGAGCTCGAGTACGTAGAGCCCGCCGGTGGGACGGT
>JACDCA010000480.1 GCA_013694635.1 Acidobacteriota bacterium
GGCTTGTCGCGGAAGGCGAGAACGGTCGGCCGCGAGAAGGTGTTCAGGCCTCGAATCTTCGAGAGCTCCGTGATGATGTCTTCCGTGATTCCGTCGCGGAAGTATTCATCTTCCTTGACCCCGCTCAGATTCTCGAAAAACAGCACCGCGATGGACCGCGCCGCGGCTTTCGTCCCGGCTCTCGGCGAATCGCCCGCCGGATGAGTCACAGCCCTGGCTTCGGCCTCCAGGTCGCGCCTGGCGCGGATCAGATCGGTACGCAGATCCGTCGCGGACTGGTAGCGGAGCTCGCGGTCTTTCTCGAGTGCCTTCTCGATCACGCGTCCGATCGCGGTGGGCATGCCGGAATGGACCTGCACGACCGGCGGGGGGTCCCGGTTGAGAATGGCGTCGAACACCACGGCCGATGTCTCCCCCTCGAACGGAAGTTTCCCCGCCGCCATTTGATAGAGCACCGTGCCCAGCGAGAACAGGTCGGTCCGCGCATCGGTGAGCTGGCCCCGGGCCTGCTCCGGCGACATGTAGGCCACCGTCCCCATGGTCGTGCCGGGCAACGTCAGGTCGTTGGACGTCTGGGTCGCCGCCGGCACGTTCATCTCCGCCGAGCTGCTGTATTTCGCCAGCCCGAAGTCGAGCAGCTTCACCTGCGCTCGGGCGTTGATGAAGATGTTGGCCGGCTTGATATCCCGGTGAACGATCCCTTTCGCGTGGGCCGATTCGAGCGCGTCGGCAATCTGCACCGCGATGTCGATCAGCGGCGCCGCCTCGATCCGCCCGGTGCCCAGGCGCTGCGCCAGTGTCTCCCCTTCGAGCAGCTCCATGGCGATGAAGTGCTGGTTCTCCCACTGTTCGATCGCGTAGACCGTACAAATATGCGGATGATTCAGCGCGGACGCCGCCCGCGCCTCGCGCTGGAACCGCTCGAGCGATGCCGGATCCGAAGACAGTGCGGCGGGGAGAAACTTCAGTGCGACACGCCGGCCAAGCTGGGTGTCTTCCGCCTCGTAGACGATGCCCATACCGCCGCTGCCCAGTGCCCGGAGGATGCTGTAGTGAGAAATGCGAGTGTCGATCATGTGATTGGAAGTGAGATTATAGTCCTCCGGCTTGTCGGCCTGAACCGACGCGACATTCTGACGTGCTGTACTGAGTCAACCACTGATGCGTATTGTGATCCAGGCGTTTGTGCTGATGCTCGTCACCTCCACGATGGGACCCAGAAGCGGGCGATGGCGCACGAGGATCTCTGGCTCTCGAAGCGGGTGGCGGCGGGTGGCTGGATCGGTGGTTCCGGAAGCGGTGATGCTGACGCCTTGAGACTCCTCCCTGGCGCCCGGCTCGGGCCGTACGAGATCCTCAGTCTTCTCGGTGCGGGCGGCATGGGCGAGGTGTATCGCGCCCGCGATGTCAACCTGGGACGCGACGTTGCCCTGAAAGTCCTGCCGCAGACCTTTTCCGCGAACGCCGACCGGATCGCCCGTTTCGAACGGGAGGCGCGCGTCCTTGCGGCCTTGAACCATCCTCATATCGCGGCAATTCACGGCCTGGAGACCTCTGGCGACATGCGGGCGCTCGTGCTCGAACTGGTCGAGGGACCGACCCTGGAGGAGCGGCTCAGTGTTGGCCCGGTGCCGATTCTCGAGGCGATTGCGCTGGCGCGGCAGATCGCTGACGCACTGGAAGCGGCGCATGACAAGGGCATCGTCCATCGCGACCTCAAGCCGGCGAATATCAAGCTCACCTCCGACGGCGCGGTGAAAGTCCTCGATTTCGGTCTGGCCAAAGCGCTCGAACCAGCACCTCCGTCCGGAGAAGGGGACTCGCCGACATTGACGGCGATGCACACGGAGGCGGGCGTGGTGCTCGGTACCGCCGCGTACATGAGCCCTGAGCAGGCACGTGGGCAGGCGGTCGATAAGCGGACCGACATCTGGGCGTTCGGCTGCGTGTTGTACGAAATGCTCGCCGGCCGCACGGCATTCTCCGGCACGACGTCGTCCGACATCATCGCGGCGATCCTCGGACGCGAGCCGGATTGGACGCCGCTGCCCCACGATGCGCCGAGCGGGCTACACCGGCTGCTGCGCCGCTGTCTCGAGAAGGACGCCAGGCGGCGGCTGCGCGACATCGGCGATGCGCGCATCGAGCTCGACGAAGCGAGTGCTCCTGCCGCTCCGGGCGAGCCGCGCGCATCACGCGTTGGCCGGCGTCCGCTGGTGTGGATCGGGAGCGCCCTCGCTCTCGGGATCCTCGCGCTGGTGCTGTTCAAGGTGATGCTCCCCGAAGACGTACCGCAGGCCGACGTGCGCATCCACCAGTTGACGGAGCTTGCCGGCCTGGAGGAAGCTCCTGCGCTCTCGCCGGATGGCAAGTCGGTAGCGTTCACCGCTGCCGTCGGGAGCACGCGACAGATCTTCGTCAGACTGCTGGCCGGCGGTCCGCCGCTCCAGGTGACACGTGATCCCGCCACAGATCACCTCTACCC
>JACDCA010000486.1 GCA_013694635.1 Acidobacteriota bacterium
TCGTCTTCCAGACGCCTCCGTGCGCGGTGGCGACGTAAAAAATCGCCGGATTCGCCTCGTAGACGGCGAGGTCCGAAATGCGGCCCGACATCGACGCGGGACCGATCGGTCGGAAGTGCAGCGCGTCGAAGGGTGTCGCGGGCGCCGCGGCTGCCGGGGGCTGTTGCACGCCGCCGATGAGCGAGGTGCCCGCGAGCATGGCGGCAAGCGCGAGACCAGGGATCAGCAGTCGATAGTGCTTCATGAAGGAGAGCCTCCGGGAAACATGAGGGATTTGAGGACGCGGATTATACAGCGTCTGCCTCGGCGTTATTCGACCGCCAGATCCACGCGAAGAACAACTCGTCCTTCCACGGTGTTTACGCGCAACCGTTTTACGTACCCGAGCATCTCGGATAAACCCCGCTCCGCCGCGATCGCTCTGAGGTCGACCAGGATCCGGTCGGACTCCAGGCGCACTCCGCGCGGCAGCATATTGGCAATCGGCAGCGCCGCGGTCGCCATGCCGAAAAGGCCGCCCATCGTCGCCATCTGCAACACGAGGACGGGGGAGGCAGGCAGCTCCGGCTGACCGATGATCTCGAGCCGCAGCGTGACGGACGGCAGGAGCGACGCCCGTGGCGCCACTCGCACGGAGAAGGCGTCGCCGTCCAGGGGACGCAGGGCGACTTCACGCACCGGTCCGCCTGGGCGAATGGCGGTCGCCACGAATTCATTGATCAGTCGCTCTGACAGCGGTACCTTTACCGAGACCCGGGTCCCCGCAAGGTCGCGGAAGTGCGTGGACTGAAAATGACGGAGAATCTCTGAAAGAGGATCGTTGGGCACGGCAGCCGGAAGTAGAGTTTAAGGCTGAAACCGTTCAAGGAGGAATCATGGTCGCGCGGAGTCTTTCCGTGTTCATTTTGTCGGCCACCGTTGTCGCGGCGCAGTCGCCGCCGGCCATGCAGCACCCGCACGAAGCGGGTCAGCCACCGCAGAAACTCGGCCAGGTCAGCTTCGAGACATCGTGCGATCCTGCGGTGCGCGCGGAGTTCAATCGCGCTGTCGCGCTGGTACATTCGTTCTGGTTCAGCGCCTCGGCGACGGCGTTCACAGCGATCGCCGAAAAGGATCCTGCGTGTGGCATGGCCTGGTGGGGCGTCGCGATGAGCAAGTGGGGAAACCCGTTTGCGCCGGCGCGACCGGTTGCGGCTCTGAAGCAGGGGGGGGACGCGATCGCGAAGGCGACGGCGGCCGGAGCGAAAACAGACCGTGAACGCGGCCTCATCCAGGCCGTCTCGGCCCTCTTCGAAGATTTCGAAACGGTGGACCAGCGCACGCGGACGGTCAACTACGAGCGTGCAATGGAGCGGGTGTACAAGCAGAATCCGCAGGATCGAGAGATCGCCGCCTTTTATGCGCTCTCGGTCAACCAGACGGCGCTCCCGAGCGACAAGACCTACGCGCAGCAACTGAAGGCGGCGGCAATCCTCGAGCCGATGTTCAAGGAAGTGCCGGACCACCCGGGCGCGCCGCACTATCTCATCCACGCCTACGATCATCCAGCGCTGGCGGAACGAGCGCTGCCGGCCGCCCGGAGCTACGCGAAAATTGCACCAGATGCGCCGCACGCGCTCCACATGCCCTCGCACACGTTCACGCGCGTCGGCTACTGGCAGGATTCAATCGATACCAATCGCGCCTCTGCCGAGGCCGCGCGCAAAGCGAACTCCGGCGGCGAAGTGCTCCATGCCCTCGATTACCAGGTGTACGCCTACCTCCAGACCGCGCAGGACACGGCGGCCAGCAAGGTGCTGGGAGAGCTGGCGCAGATCGTCGCTACGGTGAACACCGCGGAGCAGTACGGCCAGGTCGCCTACTACGCGGAAGCGTCCATGCCGGCGCGCTACGCGCTCGAACGGGGTCAGTGGCGCGAGGCGGCGGCGCTGAAAGTTCGGACGACGACGTTCCCCTTCATCGACGCGATCACGCACTTCGCGCGGGCCGTCGGTGCGTCGCGGAGCGGCGGCGTCGCCGCGGCGAAAGAAGACGCGCAGAAGCTCGCAGCTCTTCACGCGATGCTGATCGAGAAAAAGGATGAGTACTGGGCCCAGCAGGTCGCCATCCAGCAGAAGGCGGCCGGCGGGTGGATTGCGTTCGCGGAACAGCGCAAGGACGAAGCGCTGCTGTCGCTTCAGGAGGCGGCGCGGATGGAAGACGCCACCGACAAGTCCGCCGTATCCCCGGGGCCACTCGCCCCTGCGCGCGAGCTCCTCGGCGAGATGCTGCTCGAGCTGAAGCGTCCGAAGGAGGCCCTCACCGAGCTGGAGGCGGTGATGAAGAAAGAGCCGAACCGCTTCCGCACGCTCTACCTCGGCGCGCGCGCCGCGTCCGCGGCGGGGGATCAGGCGACGGCGAAGAAGTATTACGGCGCCTTGGTCAAGATGTGTGAATCGGTTGGGTCCGACGCGCGACCGGAGTTGGTCGAAGCGAGGAAACACGGGAAGAGCTGACGCGCTTCACTCCGAATTCCAAACTTAAAACTCCAAAGGGAATTCAACGATTGATCGTGAGTTCCCCGGCGTCTGGCGTTTCGCATTTCCTTCCACCCACGACGCTGTTCCAGCCACGACACTTGCTTTCCCTTGACGACGATGGCCTCGTCCTGATGCACCTGGGACGGCCGCTCCCCGTTAATCCCGCAGTGGCGAACTATTATCGTGCGGCGCTCGCGACGAATTACACGCTGGCCGGTCTGCCGCTGGGGTGGATCTTCTGGCGGTGGGGCAATCAATGGGCCGCCCTGTTGGGCAAGGTCCGCGCGGCCCGAGTCCGCTGATCGCCGTAGCTCCTAGCGAGAGACTTGCGCCGTCGGCGTCGTCACCGGCACGACCTTTTTTTTGAACATCGGCGCCACGTCGCGCTTGCCGCGCTCCAGGAATGGGACGCCCTTGTCCATCCACTCCGGCCGCGGCTTGCCGAGCAGGTAGTGGTCGAAGAACTCGTCCATGTGAACGGTCCAGTGCTTCTGGTTGTCGCGGTTGCGAAGGCCGTGCAGTTC
>JACDCA010000498.1 GCA_013694635.1 Acidobacteriota bacterium
TTCAGCATTCAGCATTCCATTGAACGTCCTCCTCACCCGGCGAATCCCGTCCTCCGTCCTGTCACGACTCGAAGCTGCGCACGACGTCGAGATTTACGACGGCCCGTCGCCGATCCCCCCCGAAGAGCTGATGTGCAGGATCGCGGGCAAGCAGGCGCTGATCTGTCTGCTTACCGAGAAGATCCCGGCCGAGGTCATCGCTGCATCCGATCTTCGCGTCGTCGCCAATATCGCGGTCGGCTACGAGAACATCGACCTGGCGGCGGCGCGGGCTCGAGGCGTGATCGTGACCAACACGCCCGATGTGCTCACCGAGGCTGTGGCGGAGTTCACGTGGGCGCTGATCCTCGCGGCCGCGCGCCGGCTGGGGGAAGGGGAGCGGTTGCTGCGGCGCGGCGCCTGGCGCGGCTGGACGCTTGATTTCCTGCTGGGGACCCAGCTGCATGGCAAACAGCTGGGTGTCGTCGGGACCGGACGCATCGGCCGCGCGGTCGCGGCGAAAGCCCCTGCGTTCGGCATGATAGTCGCCTTTGCGAAAAGGGGACAGCCACCATTTCCACTCCAGGAAAAGGCGGCTGTCCCCCTTTCAATGGACGAACTGCTGACATCCTCCGACGTCATAACCCTGCACGTGCCGGGCGGCGAGGCGACGCGGCATATGATCGATAGAAAGTCGCTTGCGCGCATGAAACGGTCCGCAATCCTGGTGAATACCTCACGCGGCTCTGTCGTCGACGAGGAAGCGCTCGCGTGGGCGCTCGGAGAGCGCCTGATCGCGGCCGCTGCCCTCGACGTCTACGAGCATGAGCCAGCCGTGCAGGCTGCGCTTCTCGCGATGGACAACGTCATCCTGGCGCCGCACCTCGGGAGCGCGACGCGAGAGACGCGCACCGCGATGGCGGCGCTCGCGGTAGAGAACGTGCTCGCGGTCCTGTCGGGGCAGCCGGCGAAAACGCCGGTATCATGAGCGGGGGGAACGGAGCGAAAGCGAGTGAGGGCCGCCAGGCGGGGTGCAGGGGACCCCGCCGATGAAGGTCCAACCGGTCGTGCCGCGCGGGCGCGTCCCGGCGGTGATGAGGCGACTCTCGCGCGCTATAGACGGCCTCGACGAACCGGCGGTCGAAAAGATCGCGAACGATCAACAGGAGGACCCCTTCCAGGTCCTGATCGCGACGTTGCTCTCTGCGCAAACACGGGACGCCGTCACCGCCGCCGCCTCCGAGCGGTTGTTCAAAAAGGCGCGGACGCCGCGGAGCATGGCGAAGCTGACGGTCAATGAGATTCAGCGGCTGATCTACCCGGTCAGCTTTTACCGTCACAAGGCCGTCCACGTGAAGCGCACCTGCGAGCAGATACTTACGCGGTTCGGCGGGCAGGTGCCGGCGACGATGGAGGCGTTGCTGACGCTGCCGGGTGTCGGCCGCAAGACCGCCAACCTGGTGCTGATCCTCGCCCACAGGAGTCAACAGAACATCTGCGTGGACACGCACGTCCACCGCATTTCCAACCGCCTGGGATGGGCCGCTACGCGTACGCCGGACCAGACGGAGCACGCGTTGTACCGCGCGACGCACCGGAAATGGTGGCCTGTCGTGAATCTGTACCTGGTCACCTGGGGACAGAATGTGTGCCGGCCGGTTTACCCGCTCTGCGATAGTTGCGTCATCCGCGATCTATGTCCAAGAATTGGCGTCGGAAAAGTGGGGAAGTCGAAATGAAGATGCGACTCGGCGCAGTAGTGCTCGGCGTCCTGTTGTCAGGCGCGCCGACGATGGCGGACCAGAAATCTCCTGGTGCCGGCCCGATCGTCGTTCTGGAAACGGCGAAGGGTGTGATCGAGTTCGAAACCTACCCGGAAGAAGCGCCGAAGACTGTCGCGCGCATCGTCGAACTTGCCCGGAGGGGTTTTTTCAACGGACATCGCTTCCACAGGGCAGAGCCGAACTTCCTGATCCAGGTCGGTGATCCTCAGTCCCGGAACGTCGCGATGCAGGAATGGTGGGGGCGCGGCGCGGGCACCGGCAAACCGATCGGTGCCATGGAGATCACGAAGAAGCGGCGGCACGTGCGCGGCGCCGTCGCAATGGCCTATCCGGGCACCGATCCACGCGCCGCGGACTCGCAGTTCTACCTCGTCCTCCGGGCGACGCCGGAGCTCGATGGCAAATACGTCGTGTTCGGCAAGGTCATCACCGGCCTCGACATCGTCGACAAAATCCGGAGGTCCGACATCCTCAAGAAAGCTTCGGTTCGAGAATAGTCATTTCAACATTGGCGGCGGCGGCAGGATCTTCACGATGCCCTTCAAGCTCGGATACTCCCGGAGCATCTCCTCGGGGTACTCGCCAGGCACATCCTGTCCCAGCTGGTGTTTCAGGATCGCGGCGTTCGCGGCGGACTTCGCCGAGAAGTGATTGTTGGCATAGAGATACGCCTTTCTCACTTCGCGCAACGCTTCCTTCGCGGCTTCCGCGAAGGGTTCGAGCTCCCCTGGCGAATACAAGTAGTTGTACCTGTCCTCCGACTTCTCATGGCGCCACCACTGCGCGGCGTTGCGCCCGTGTAAGCGCAGGTAATAGAACGTCCGGACATTCGGCAGGAGATTCTGCCGAATCGAGAAACGGAACTTGGGCTCGTCGATCTGCGCCCAGGCCGCCTTGTGCTCACCGAGGAGTTGAAGGGTCTCCTGCGGATCGTCGCTCCAGCTTCGATGCCGCAGTTCGACCGCCACGTCATAATCGTGGAAACGCTGGAGTAACCACTCGAGGTATCCACGGGCATCCGGTTCGTTCTTGAAGCTGGCAGGGAACTGGGCGAGCAGCGCCCCGAGTTTTCCGGCGCGCGCCAATGGTTCAATCGCCGCGCGGAATTCATCCACATCCTTCTGATCCAGGTCCAGCGGGTCCGCGCCGGTCACCTTGAGGAACATTTCGGGATGCGTGAACTTCTGAAACAGCTTGAGCGAGAACTCGAAATTCGGTGGCGTTCGCCGCGCCCAGCTCTCGGCCGTCGCCACCGAGGGGATGCGGTAGAACGAGGAGTTGACTTCGACCGTATCGAAGTGGTCCGAGTAGAAACGCAGTTCGTCGAACTTGCCGCTGCCGCGCGGGCGGCGTCCGGCGGCGGGGTAGAAGATGCCGTTCCAGGTGCCCTCACCGGCCGGATAGCTCCAGCCCGACGTCCCGACGCGGACGTTATCCGTACTTCTTTGTGTCGAACCCAAAGATCGCCTTCGATCCGCGAACGAGGATCGGCCGCTTGATGAGATTCGGTTGCGCCACCATCAGGTCGATCGCCTCCTTCTTCGACCGGGGCAGCGGACGCGTCTTGAAGACCGGGCTCCTCGTGCTGACGAAATCGAGGAATCGGTTTTCCTCGATATGCCGTTCGAGAAACGCCCGGTCGGGCGGGTTGCGGTTGATGTCACGTTCTTCGACCTCGACGCCCTGCTGCCCCAGAAAACTTCTGGCGTTGCGGCAGGTTGTTCAGGTGGGCTTCCAGTAGAGAGTCGGTTTTGACATTGGTAGATGTTAACTCCCCCCCTTCGGCAAGGCTACGGCGACGCCGGCTACAATCGAGAGAGTGCTCACCGTCAACGAGATATTCCATTCGATCCAGGGGGAGTCGACGCATGCCGGGCGCCCCTGCGTCTTCGTTCGCCTGACGGCGTGCGACCTCCGCTGCTCCTGGTGCGACACGCCATACGCCTTCACCGAGGGGCACAAGATGTCGCTCGACGAGGTGGTCGCACGAGTCAGGGCGTTCGAGTGCCATGTCGTCGAGATCACCGGCGGTGAACCCCTGCTGCAGAAGGATGTGTATCCGTTGATGCAGCGCCTGCTCGACGAAGGTCTGACGGTGATGCTCGAGACTGGAGGTCATCTCAGCATCGAGCAGGTGCCGGCCCCCGTGATCCGGATCGTGGACGTCAAGTGCCCCGGCAGCGGCGAGTCCCATCGAAACGACTGGGGGAACATCGATCGTCTCACGCCTCAGGACGAAGTGAAATTCGTAATCAAGGATCGCGACGACTACGAGTTCGCACGAACGGCCGTGACGAAGCACGGCCTGCCGCGTCGCGTTCGCGCGGTGCTCTTCTCTCCCGTCCACGGCGTGCTCGACCCGCAGCGCCTGGCCTCATGGATCCTCGAGGACGCGCTCGACGTGCGTCTCCAGCTTCAGATCCACAAGTTCATCTGGACGCCTGAGACACGGGGCGTCTGACGTGAAAGCCGTCGTGCTCTTGAGCGGAGGTCTTGACTCGTACACGGCTGCTGCCGCGGTCCGCGCGGAAGGCTACGACCTCAGCGCGTTGACGGTGCGGTACGGTCAGAGACATGCAACCGAGGTCGATGCCGCGCGCCGTGTGGCGTCCGCCCTTGGCATTTCGCGGCACGTCGAGCTCGACGTGGACCTGGGAGCGGTCGGCGGATCCTCGCTCGTCGGAGAGGGGGCCATTCCAACAGGAGGGTTGTCCGCCGGGATCCCCTCCACGTATGTGCCGGCGCGCAACACGATCTTCCTGTCGCTCGCGCTCGCACTCGCCGAAGTGACGCAATCACAGGCGATTGTCATTGGCGCCAACGTCCTGGACTACTCCGGCTATCCCGACTGCCGCCGGGATTACCTCGAGGCGTTCGAGCGGATGGCAGCACTTGGCACGCGGGCGGGCGTCGAAGGGCAGCCGGTGCGGATCCTTGCCCCCCTGCTTCACCTCACCAAGGCGGAGATCATCGGTCTCGGAAGGAAGCTCGGTCTCGACTACGGTCTTACGCACAGCTGCTATTCGCCTGGCGAGGAGGGGGAGCCGTGCGGTGTGTGTGACAGTTGCCGGCTGCGCGCGAAGGGTTTCGCCGAGGCAGGCGTCGTCGATCCTGTGGTTCGAAGCCGATGACGGACCGTCTCTACTACTCGGATGCGTACCTTCGAGAGTTCGATGCGCGCGTCGAGCGCGCGGAGTTCGCCGACGGACGCCATGTCGTCGTCCTCGATCGAACGGCCTTCTACCCCACGTCCGGGGGGCAACCTTTCGACGTCGGAATGCTTGGTTCGACCCGGGTGCTCGACGTCATCGACGATGAGAGTGGGATTCTTCACGTCGTCGACGCACCGCTCGTCGAAGGAGAGGTGGCGCATGGCGCCATCGACTGGAAGCGCCGGTTCGACCACATGCAGCAGCATACCGGGCAGCACGTCCTGTCAGCTGCGTTCGATCGTCTGCTGGGGGCGCGCACCGAGAGCTTTCACCTGGGCACACTTTCCGCGACGATCGATCTCTCACGGACTGTGAGCGCCGAGGAGATCGCGCACGCTGAAGAGGACGCCAATCGCATGGTGTGGGAGGACCGCCCGGTTGCCATCCGCTTCGCCGATGCGGCCGAGGCTGCGGCGCTGCCGCTGCGGAAAGAATCGCAGCGCTCCGGAACACTGCGGCTGATCGACATCGAGGGAGTCGATATCTCAGCGTGCGGCGGCACCCATGTCGGTCGCACTGGTGCCATCGGCGTGATCGCCGTGTCCGGATGGGAGAAGTTCCGCGGCGGCATGCGGATCGAGTTCCTGTGCGGAGGGCGTGCCCTCGGCGCCTACCGCTCGCTGCGCGACGCGGCGATGGCCAGCAACAAGCTGTTGTCCGTGCTCCCCTCGGAGCTTCCTGCCGCCATCGAGCGCCTGCAATCGGACGTGAAGGCAGCCAACCGCACGAACCGTGATCTCCAGTCACGTCTTGCCGGCCACGAGGCTGAGAGACTGATCAGCCAGTCATCGGCAGAGACTCGCATCATCGTCGAGGTGCTCGAGGGGTGGGACCAGCCCGGCTTGAAAGCAATCGCCTCCGCGATCACTCGGCACGCCGGGTATGCCGCCGTCCTGATCAGTGCTCCCGCGCCGGCCGCCGTCGTCGTTGCCCGCGCGGCCGACGCTGCCACGGACGCGGCCGCCGTTCTGCGGAACCTGATCGACCGCTTCGGCGGCAAAGGGGGAGGCCGCCCCGAGCTTGCCCAAGGGGGCGGACTGAATGGAGATCCC
>JACDCA010000510.1 GCA_013694635.1 Acidobacteriota bacterium
GGCGCGAGCCGATGCGCATCGTGCGGGCGACCCGGGAACAAAAGCCAATTGCACTCCAGATTCAGCCACAACTGATCGGCCGCGGCTTCATGCTGTCACCCGATGGAAGCCGGCTGGCCGTCAACACATCGGCCAGTGCGATTCCGCTGCTGATCGATCTCAGGCGCGGCACGACCGTGAAACTCGAAGACACGGGACTCGTGGAAGTGTCGTCGCTCGCCTGGGCACCGGACGGGCGTCAGCTCGCCATTTCTGGCCCGGTGGCGGGGAGGGGCCGGTGGGGTGTCCATCTAAAGAATGTCGATGGGAGCGGAGAGCCGGAACCGCTCGTCGCGCCGGAAAACATCGAGATTCATCTCGCGGGGTGGACGCCAGACGGCGAGACGCTCATTGCGTTTGGTGGCCGTCCCGGGCAGGCCAGGATGGAAATCATGCGCGTGCGGCGCGGCAAGGCGCGCGAGGTCATCCACCTCGAGCCAGGCGCGCTCTCGAGTGCGCGCCTCTCCCCTGACGGGCGGTGGCTCGCCTATGACTCTACGGCGACGGGTGTGTTCGAAGTGTATGTTCTGCCGCTGTCCGGTCCAGGAGGGCGAGTTCCTGTCACCGCGACCGGCGGCATGATGCCGTTCTGGTCACCGGATGGCCGGGAATTACTGTTCCGGCGCGATCGCGCGGTGCTCGCCGTGCCGGTCAAGACGATCGGCACGACCATTGAGTTCGGCGCGGAGCGGAAGTTGTTCGAATGGGACACGGCGCGTGACTGGGCGATTGCGCCCAACGGCGACATCTACGGCGCGGAGCCGGTCCCAGGCGCCGCGCTGCAGACGACTATTCAGTTGAGGACGGGATGGTTCGCGGAATTGCAGCGATTGATCCGATGAGTTGTGCGAGCGAGTGCTGCCAGCGCCCACGCCTGTCAGCGACATTCGCCCGGGAATAACCGACCGGCCCACGGGTATTTGCCCTGATGTGCCCCGCTTCGAACCGGTCTACGATGAATCGACCGGCTGAGCAGCGGGTCGCAGGAGGGGTGATGAACGAGCACTATTACGACAAGGGCGATCTGGCGAAGTTTCCGGAGATCGGTAAGAACTGTCCGGATCTGTCGGCGAAGTTCTTTGACTGGTACTCAGCCGTGTTCGCTGACGGGGCGCTCTCGGCCAGAGAGAAATCGCTCATCGCGCTTGGCGTCGCCCACGCGGTTCAGTGTCCCTACTGCATCGACGCCTACAGTCGTGACGCGCTCGAGAAGGGCGCGGATCTCGATCAGCTCACCGAAGCAGTGCACGTGTCCGCGGCGATCCGCGGCGGGGCGTCGCTGGTCCATGGACTGCAGATGCGGGCGCACGCCACGAGGCTAGGCATGTGATGGCCGGCCGCGTCCTGACGCTGTCGCAGACTCGCTCGCCGCTGGCCAGCCCGGCCGAACAACTGCGCGTGCTCGGGCGCATTCCGATCGCTCGGGGATTTGACGAGGCGCTCGCGCCGACTGGTCTCAGTCCGCTGACGGCACAGACGATCGAGGTGCTGCAGATCAACGTCGGGAAGCTGTGCAATCAGACCTGCCGCCACTGCCACGTCGATGCCGGGCCCGATCGACGTGAAATCATGTCGCGCGACACGATGGCTCTGTGTTTGCGCTCGCTGGACGCGACATCGATTCCCACGGTCGATATCACCGGCGGCGCGCCGGAGCTCAACCCGGACTTCCGCTGGCTGGTGCGCGAATGCCGGGCACGCGACCGCCACGTCATCGACCGCTGTAACCTCACGGTCCTGTTGACGCCGTCCCACGCCGACCTGCCCCAGTTCTTTGCGGAGCATCGCGTGGAGCTGATCTGCTCGCTGCCGCACTACCGGGCGCCGAGTACCGACGCACAACGCGGAGAAGGGGTGTTCGAGAAATCTCTCGAGGCGCTTCGCCGATTGAACGCGGTCGGCTACGGGAACGGAACGTCAGGCCTGCGCCTGGTGCTCGTCACCAATCCCGGCGGGGCGCTTCTGCCCGGTGGACAGGCGTCGCTCGAGGCGGAATGGAAGCGTGAGATGCTGCGGCGGTACTGGATTCGCT
>JACDCA010000521.1 GCA_013694635.1 Acidobacteriota bacterium
TTCTCCGACGTGCTCCGGTTGAGCAACTTCGACGGCAAGGGACCGGTGCGCGCTGGCGAACGCCGCGGGCTCGGACCATGGGGCACCGTTGACATGGGCGGCAACCTCAAGGAGTGGAGCTTCAACAACGTCGAGGGCCGCACCGTTCGATACATCCTCGGAGGTGGATGGAACGAACCCCACTACCGGTTCCGTGACGCAGAGGCTCGCGATCCGTGGGAGCGCCAGCCGCAGCTCGGCGTCCGGCTGGTGAAGAACCTCGGCCCAATCGGGGCCGCTGAAACGGCGGTCGCCCGTGTCTACGGCGACGCTTCGACGTTGAAGCCGGTCGGGGATCCTGAGTTCGAGGTCATCAAGCGTTTCTACGACTACGAGCGGTCACCACTCAATGAGCGGGTCGATAGCGTGGAGGACCGTGAGCACTGGAAAATGGAAAAGGTGAGCCTGGATGCCGCGTACGGCGGTGAGCGCATCACCGCGTATCTCTTTGTTCCGAAGAACGGCGCGCCGCCGTTTCAAACGGTGCTGCTCTTTCCAAATGCGTACGCACGGTTCGCCCCGTCCAGTCAGCATCTCGATTACGGGACGTTCGAGTTCCTGATTCGAAGCGGCCGCGCGCTCCTCTACCCCGTGTACAAGGGCACCTTCGAGCGCGGTGGAGGCAAACCACCGCAGGGAGGAACGCGGGACATGCACGTCCATTGGGCGAAAGACGTCTTTCGCTCCGTCGATTACCTGGCCACACGGCACGACGTCGCGCACGGCTCGCTCGCCTACTTCAGCATGAGCATGGGAGCGTTCTTCGGACCCATCCCGCTCGCGCTCGACCCGCGGTTCAAGGCCGCGGTGATCGTCGGTGGCGGCCCCATTTTCAGGGCGCCGCCTGAAACACAGACAGCCAATTTCATGCCGCGAGTCACGACGCCCCTCCTGATGATCAACGGACGCCATGACTTCAGTTCACCGCTCGAAGCGCAGCAGCGCATGTTCCAGCTGTTCGGCACAGCGCCTGATCGCAAACAGCACGTCGTCCTGGAAGGCGGTCACGTGCCGAACGACATCGGTGGCGTGCTCCGCGAAACGCTCGACTGGTTCGACAAGTACCTCGGGCCGGTGAAATAGATGACGTGCGACGTCGTGCGACGTGCTATGTGCTGACGTGCGATGGATAAGACCTCCATTTCTCACTACCGCATCGAGGGAGAAATCGGCCGTGGGGGCATGGGCGTCGTCTACCGTGCGGTTGACACGCGGCTCGGGCGCGCGGTGGCGATCAAAGTCCTCCCCGTCGAAGCGACGGCCGACGCCGAGAGACATCGGCGCTTCGTCCGCGAGGCGCAGTCCGCCTCGGCGCTGAACCATCCCAACATCGTCACCATCTACGAGATCGGCGAAGACGCCGGAACCACGTTCATTGCGATGGAGCTGGTGGACGGCACGCCGCTCGATCGCCTGCTCACGAAGGGGCAGCTGGCGGTCACGCCCGCACTCGACTACGCGACGCAGATCGCGGGCGCGCTCGCGGCCGCCCACGCGACCGGCATCATCCATCGCGACATCAAGCCCGCCAACATCGTGATCACGCGCGACGGGCGCGCGAAAGTCCTCGATTTCGGGCTGGCGAAGCTGATCGAGCTGGCGCCTGGCGAAGCGACGATCACGGCGGTTGCGACCGAACCAGGGATCGTCATGGGTACGGCCGCCTACATGTCGCCCGAGCAGGCCGAAGGACGACCGGTGGATGCGCGGTCCGACATCTTCTCGTTCGGCGCCGTGCTCTACGAAATGCTCGCCGGACGACGCCCCTTCAGCGGCTCCACGCACGTCGGCGTCATCACCTCGATCCTGCGCGATCAGCCTGCGCCGGTGCGGACGTTACGCGTTGATGCGCCTGCCGAACTCGACGCGATCATTCGACGGGCGCTGGCGAAGGACCCCGCGACCCGGTACCCGGATGCGACCGCCATGTGTGCCGATCTGGCGGCCGCGCATGCAAAGCTGACGCGTGCACCCGAGTCGCCGTGGCGGCGGCCGGCGGTGCTCGCGCCTCTCGTCCTGGCACTCGTCGCAGCCGCAGCATTCGGCATCTGGCAAAGCCTTGAGTCGAGCAAGGCACAGCGCGCCAGGCAGGAAGCGATCCCCCAGATCGAGCGGCTGCAGTACAGCGATCGCTCGATGGACGCCGTGCGCCTCGCGCGTGACGCCGGCCGCCATGCGCCAGACGAGGTCCGGCGCGTCAGCGCCGGCTGGTTCCCGTTCGACACGAACTCGTCACCCGAGGGAGCCGAGGTGTCGATCCGCAACTACATGGATCTGACGGGGAGGTGGGAGCCGCTCGGGACGACTCCGGTGCGCGACGCGAAGCTCCCGCACGCGCTCTACCGCATCCGCGTCAACAAGGCCGGGTTCGTTCCCCTCGATCTGAGTTATTCGGCGGGGCGGCCAACCATCAAGCTGATGCCGGAATCGTCGGCGCCTCCGGGAATGGTCTTCGTGGAAGGAGGGCCGTTCAGCATCGGCGTGGCGACGGCGGTGCAGTTGCCCGATTTCTGGATCGACACACACGAACTGACCAACAAGGAGTTCAGGAAGTTCGTCGACGCCGGCGGCTACCGCGAGGCCAAGTACTGGAAGGCTCCGTTCCGCGAAGGCGCCCGCGTACTGGCGTTCGACGAGGCCATCGCGCGCTTCCGTGACAGGACGGGGCGCACCGGTCCGGCAACCTGGGAGCTTGGCAGCTACCCCGAAGGCCAGGAGGACTTTCCTGTCGGCGGGATCAGCTGGTTCGAAGCTGCGGCCTACGCGGCGTTCGCCGGGAAGTCCCTCCCGACGCTCTACCACTGGTACCGCGCCGCCGGCACCGACGACAACTTCTCCGACATTCTGCGACTCAGTAATTTCGACGGACGGAACGCCGTCAAAGTCGGCGAGCGTCAGGGGATCGGGCCCTGGGGCACCTTCGACATGGCGGGCAATATCAAGGAGTGGTGCGCCAGCGAGACGAGCGACACCGTCATGCGCTACATCCTCGGCGGCGGCTGGA
>JACDCA010000561.1 GCA_013694635.1 Acidobacteriota bacterium
GTCAGCCACCGCGGGTACTGCTCGCACACCTGGCAGGGACGCCCGCGGCCAAAGGAGCGCCCACGTTTATTCCACGGCTGCCATTCACGCGGCAGGAAGCGGACCGCATCCTCGGCGTCAAACCGGACGCCACCAATCTCAGAGCCCTGGATTTCACTGCCAGCAAGGCCCTGGTCGCCAGCGGCAGGCTCGCCACGTACCGGTATGTCCATTTCGCCACCCACGGGTACCTGGACACCGAGCGCCCGGGATTCTCGTCTCTTGTTCTCTCGACACTCGACGAGAAGGGTCAACCGCAGGACGGATTCCTCCGGGCCAACGACATCTACAACCTGAATCTGCCCGCCGAGGTCGTGGTGCTCAGCGCGTGCCAGAGCGGTCTCGGCAAGGAGATCAAAGGAGAGGGTCTGGTCGGCTTGACCCGTGGTTTCATGTACGCTGGCGCGGCGCGGGTCGTGGTCAGCCTGTGGAGCGTCAGCGACGAGGGGACATCCGAGCTGATGTCGAAATTCTACAAAAAAATGCTCGAGGAACAGCAGCGCCCTGCGGCTGCACTGCGCGCGGCCCAGATCGAGATGTCGCGCGACGTCCGGTGGCGCTCTCCGTATTACTGGGCGGCGTTCACGCTGCAAGGCGAGTGGCGGTAAGGGCTGAATACTCGACCGCGCCGCGAAAAAGGAGACTGACGTTGTGAGATCACCCCATCCCCGCCAGAGGGTCGTTCTTTCCCTCATCGCGTTGGTCCTCGCCTTCGATCCTTTGAGCGGAATCATGGTGTACCAGGACGTCGAAGACGTGCCTGTCGACCGCGTGATCGCGAACCTGGAGAAGCTGGCCGCCGACGAGCCTCAGGCAGTACAGCACCGCGTCAACCTCGCGCGTGCACACGTCATGGCGTTTGCTCTGAAGAGCGGCACGATTCCGGTGGCGCGCGGCCGGGAAGTCAATGGGCCGGCGGCGGATCCATTGCGCGAGAACGTGCAGCCCACAATCAAGCCGACGACGGATCCCGTGAAGTTGAAGGAAGCGAAGGTCCATCTTTCCAGGGCGCTGAAGCGGTACGAAGAAGCGATGGCGATCGCTCCATCGGATCCACTGCCACGACTGGGATATGCGTGGGCGCTCGAACAGTCCGGTGCCGCCGCCAAGGCGATAGCCGCATACCGCGCGGCCATCGAACTTGCGTGGCAGGATGAGCGGACCCCGCGGATAGCCAGGCTGCGCGGCTGGCAATCGATCACCGAAGAAGCGGCGCGCCACCTGATCCCGCTGCTGGATCGCGTGAAGGACGAAGCGGAGATCGCGCGGTTAAATGCGCGGGTCGCCGACGTGCGCCGGCTGCCCCGCGCGATCACGCCGGTCGTCATTCCGCTGCGCGAAGGTCTGACCGCTCTGGACGTCGTTGACGAAGGGGCAGCCGTGGCGTTCGACGCTGACGGCACGGGGCGTCGAAATCGCTGGACTTGGATCACAGACGACGCGGGCTGGCTCGTGTTCGACCCCCGCGTGCGTGGTGAGATCCGATCGGCGCTGCAGATGTTCGGCTCCGTCACCTTCTGGCTGTTCTGGAACAACGGCTATGACGCGATGCGCGCGCTCGACGACGATGCCGACGGCCGTCTGCGTGGAAGGGAGCTGGCGGGCCTCGCGATCTGGCGGGATGCCAACAGCAACGGGATCAGCGACTTCGGGGAAGTCAGGCCGGTTGCGAAATGGGGGATCGTCGAGCTGTCGTGTGAGTACGCCTTCGACGACAGCCATCCCGAAGAAATCCCGTTCGCGCGCAACGGCGTAACATTCGGGGATGGCTCCACGCGGCCGACGTTCGACGTGTGGCTCCATCGGCAGTTTTAGATCATCCTTTCACAGACACTGTGACCATTTCATTCGACTGGGGCGGCGAGCTGCCGACACTCCCTGCGACCCGTGTGGATCTGGTCTGGCTGGCGCCCGACGACGCGGAAGCGATCTTTGAGATCTTCGGCGACATCGAAGTCATGCGCTTCTGGAGCTCGCCGCCGCTCGCCGACCAGGCGGCCGCTCGTGGCTTGATCGAGGAGATTCACGAACACTTCCGCGCGCGCCGTCTGTTCCAGTGGGGGATCCGCCTGCGGGAGACCGGGAAGGTGATCGGCACCTGCACGCTCTACGAGCTGAGCATGGAGCACTACCGCGCGGGCATCGGGTTTGCGCTGCGGCGCAGCGCGTGGGGGCAGGGGCTGGCCACGGAGGTGCTCGTGACGCTGATCGGCTTCGCCTTCGACACACTCGATCTCCGGCGCCTCGAAGCAGATGTCGATCCTGACAATCTGCGGTCGCTGACCACGCTCGAACGCCAGGGGTTTCGCCGCGAGGGATACCTCCGGGAGCGCTGGCATCACATGGGGGACGTGCGGGATACGGTCCTGCTGGGGTTGCTGCGCCGGGAGTGGATGTCTAGCACCTGAAGAGTCGGCCTACGATATCCCGCGAATTTCTGCTAAGCTCTTGCGCGATCCAACTCAATTCCGGAGGTAAGTGTGCGCCTGATTCAACGTACCCTGCTGGCTGGCGTGTTGCTGATGGCAACCGCGCTTGCGTTACCCGTCAACGCGCAGTCGTCCCGGCCGTCGATTGCGGTCCTGAGCTTTGATTACGGAACCATCCAGCGCTGGTGGAGTGGGACGGAAGACATCGGCGAAGGCATCTCCGACCTCATCGTCGACGAGCTCGTGAACGACGGCAGCTTCCGTGTGTTCGAGCGGAAGCGGTTGAACACGCTGCTGGCGGAGCAGAACTTTCAAGACAGCGACCGAGTCGATCCCACCGCGAAGCTTGCGAAGATCGGCAAGATGCTCGGCGTGAAGTACGTGGTCGCCGGGTCGGTCACCAAGTTCGGCACCGAGCAGAGCAGCAAGGGTGTCGGTGCGGGCGGCTTCGGCAGCCGTTTCGGCGTTGGCGCTGTCGGCACGTCGAAGGGCAAGGCGAACGTGGCCATCACGGCGCGAATCATCGACGTGGAAACCGGGGAGATCATGGCGAGCGCGAAGGGTGACGGCACCTCCAAGCGCAGCGGCTTCCTGCTCGGCGGCGCCGGCGGTGGCAGCGGCGGCGGGGGCGGCGGCGTCATCAACTTCTCGGCGTCAGACTTCCGCGACACCATTCTCGGCGAAGCCACCGAGACAGCCGTGAAAGCCACCGTCGCGAAGCTCGTCGCCGCAAGAACCCGCCTGCAGTAGCAGTTTGGTTTCCCTATTGAATGATGATCGATCCCTGCAACAGTCCGTTGTCGGGGTCATCGTGATCGTGGAAGCCGCAGGTCCGGGCCGTCGGCAGCGAGTTGGTCAGTTTCGTTTGACCGTTGCTGATGCTGGCCACCGCATTGATCGACGGGCAGTCCGTATGGGCCGGATGCGGATTCGAATACACCGTGCGGCCACGCCCGTCGTTGTTGATGAACGTCACACTTTGCCCGACTGAGATCGTCACGCTCTGCGGCGAGACGCGCCCGTTCGCAATCGTGATCATGGCGCCGCTCGGGCCGGGACTTCCGGTGCCGGTGCCTGCGTTGCCGGGAGGGGGGGAGGTCGGCGAGCCCCCGCCGCCACACGCCACGAGCGCGATGAGCGCCAACGCCGGGATGGCGTTCGCCGCCAAGAGTCTGGTCCCTGTGTTCACAACCCCCTCCTGAAAAAACGTCCGGGCTCGCCGGCGTCAGAAAAACTTTCGTAACAGGTTGAATCCGAAGAACCACGTGTCGTTCTGAACGCCCCCTCCGGCGAGTTGTCCAAGCGTCGTCCCGAACCCGTTCGACACATTCAGCTGGAACAGATGGCCTCCGGCCCGCATCTCCACGCCGAAACTGATCTGATCGGCATTGGTGTCGAAGCCGGCAATCCGCGGCGTGTACTCGCCGACGAGATACAGGGCGGGGCGCACGCGCACGCGGGTCCCCAGCCCGAGCATCACCGCGTGATCGTCGCCCGCGAGGAAGGGGTTCGCGTTTGCGGTGAACAGTGGCTCGAGGTAGACGATTGCACGCCGCCCGAGCGTCCGTGACACCACCAGGCCGAACGTCCCGGACCGGTGTTCCCTGAAGTTCTCGCGCCCCTCGTAGGCCGCCACACCGTCGAGGCTGAGGGGCGCTCCGTCTCTCTGCTTCAGCACGCTCTGCTGCGCGAAGAACTGAATCGTGCGATCGCTGGTCCTGTGGACGCCGATCTGTGTCCCTGGCAGCAGGCCGTAGCGAAGCTCCAGGCCTATCTGTGCGCCGCCGTCGATCCCGAAGAGATCCGATACGAGATCGCCGAAGTCGCCGCTGCCAAGCTCGCGCGTGAAACGGTGCGTGATCCGGAATGCCAACTTGCCCCGCGGCATCCGCAGCGTCGTCGGCAATGCGGCGAGCGTGAAGTCAGGTTGCAGCGGATCGACACCAAGATCAGGGTCAGCCCGTTCCGGCGGCGCCTGCGGTGGCGCCGGCGGGTCCTGGGCTCCGGCGCTCACCGACACCAAGAGAACGAGACACAGCGCAGACAGACTGATGCGACGTGACATCTACACCTCCCATAAGGCAAACCGAATGCCCGATGTCTTGTTGGAAATGTCAGAAGCATAGCGACTTAGGGACGAAAGCCGTTACCCGTCGCGTAAGAGCAGTTACGGAGCGTGAAAGGTTGCGCGGGAATGAAGGGGGGAACGAAAGAGTTGGACGTATGGAGTCAGGTCTCACCTGGGGCGAGCCCTGACTCCACATCGCAAACGTGCCTGAGTCGACTTACGCCAGAGGTCCGTTCAGCCGGTTCGGGAAGAACCCGCCGCCCCCCGGGCTGCCGAGGTAGACGATGTTCAGGACCTCCTGCGCCGTTCGGCTGAACACGAGGCCGTTGGCATCGGTCGGGACGATGTTGGCGTTGCCGTCGAGCACCAGTCCCTGATCCTTGTCTCCTGGACCGTCG
>JACDCA010000615.1 GCA_013694635.1 Acidobacteriota bacterium
CGGTAGCGCGATGAGACATCTCCACTGTTCTTTCTTGAGCGGATATGCGCTGCCTCGCGTCGCGAGCAGCATGACGGCCTCATCATTCTCAACGCCACGAAGAGCGTGTTCAGTGATGCGTACGCCGCTCGGAAACTAGACCAGTCGGCCGCTCGGAAAGTGATCCACCTGAGGGCGGTTCATTCTACGCTCTCCTCATCTGAAACGAAGCTGATCGGCTGTGGGAATGTGGGAATCTCGCGTGCTGTGCGAGATTTCCAAGCGGCTGTGGAAATCGTTTTGTGATTTCCATAGGCGCGTCATTTCCATAGCCGCGTCGATTGTTCGTGTTGCATCATCACCTCGTTGCCGCCTGAGGGGGATGCTAGACCCTGCCCGCCCCTGCGATCGTCGTTCCTACGGTCTCCTATGCGGTCGTTTTTGCGTTCGATCGGCCCTCGATGGCGATTCGGACTTCACGAGGCCGATGCTCGCCGCTTGCGCATGCGATAGCTTTTCCCCTTGGTCGTGATCACGGTCGCGTGATGCGCCAAGCGATCGAGCAGCGCCGTCGTGAGCTTCTCGTCGCCGGCAAACACGGTGACCCATTCGGCAAACGCGAGATTCGTGGTGACGACTGTCGCCCGGCGTTCATAGCGATCCGTAATGAGATTAAAGAGCAGCTCGCCGCCGACTCGTTCGAACGGCACGAATCCGACCTCGTCCACGATGAGCACGTCGACGCGCAGCAGGCGCTGCTGCAGTCGGGTGAGCTCGCGCGCATCCCGTGCTTCGAGGAGCTGGCGCACCAAATCGGCCGCGCGGGTAAACAGCACGCGCCGTTTCTGCTTCGTCGCTTCGACACCCAGCGCGATCGCCAGGTGAGTCTTGCCGGTGCCGATCGGACCAGCCAAGATGAGATTTTCTGGCGCGGTGACCCACTCGCCACGCGCGAGCGCATGGATCTGAGTGGCGCTGACGCCCTCGGTCGCGGTGAAATCGAAGGTGTCGAGCGTCTTCACTTCCGGGAAGCGGGCCTCACGCAGCCGCTGCCGGATCACCGATTCGTGCCGGGAGGCCTGCTCGGCGCTCAGCACCTCGTGGAGATAGTCTTCGTGCGGCCAATGGGCGTCGCGCGCCTGACGGGCGAGGCTGTCAAACGTCCGTGCCACACCCGGCAACTTCAGTGCGCGCGTTTGCGTGACGATCAGATCGTGGGTGACGGTGGCCACGCTCATGCCGTCGCTCCGATCAGCCAGGTATCGTAATCGGCGGCACATCCACCGGACACCTCGAGCGCACGTAATGTCGCGGGCAGCGCCTCGGCCGCCAGGCAATGCGCCGGCGGAGTGGGCGCGGTCAGCGCGAGGAGCACCGGCGTGCCGGTGCGGAGCGCCGCCTCCAGCGCGGGCACCACGATGGCCGGCCCGTGCGTGTCGAGCTGGCCCAGCACTTTGGCGAAGAGTCGCGCCGCCTCTCGTGGGCTGTGCACCGTCAGCAGCTGATCCCAGACGGCCGGAAACGGCGCGCCGAGATCGCGCAACAGATCCGGCAGGACTTGGCGCACGGCCTGCGGCTTGCGCGCCAGCTCCGGAAGGTAGTGACGGTAATCGATTGATCGCTCGCCGAAGCGCTTGCGGGCATGCACGATGCCCGTGCCATCGCGCCCGACGATCGTCACGGTCGTCGGGCCGATGCGGGCGATCAAATCGAGGCCGGCCCACCGACATGGCACCGAGTACACGGCGCCCCCAAGTCGCACGAGTGCCCGCGGCGACACCGTGCCGATCGTCGTCGCCTCCGCGACAAACGCCGCCGGCACGGACCGGAAGAGCGGCACCTCCTCGCTGAAGCGTGCGCCGACCGTGCGTCCGACCGCGTCGCGCGTCGTCTCGAGGCGCGCGTCGAGGCGTGTCAGCAACGCGTCATTGATCGCGTCCAGTCTCAGCCCACTCGGAATCGGCACGAGCGCCTGCCGGCGCACTGCCTTGCCGCGCGCTTCCACGCCGCCTTTGTCATGGCCCACACCGGGGCGACAGAAGCACGGCTCGAAGAGGTAGTGTGAGGCGAGAGCCGCAAACCGCGGTGTCAGCGTGCGCTCGCCGCCCACCAGGATGCGAACAACCGCCGGCCGCAGATTATCGTAGGCAAGGCGCGCGGGAATCCCTTCGAAATGCGCGAAGGCACGCACGTGCCCGTCGAGGAAGCTGATCTGATCCTGGCGCTCGTAGATCCACGCAAAGTCGCGGCCGGAGTACATCAGCCGCACGAGAAACATCCAGGCCTTGCGCCGGGTACCCGCGACGTCGACCAGCACCTCGAAGAAGTCGACCTCCGCGAGGTCACCGGGCCGATAGGTCAGCGGCACGAAGACCTCGCGACGCTGGCGCTTCCACTCGGCGACGGCCTCTTTCACCAGTGTGATGCCGACGCGATGCCCCTCGGCCACCAGCAATTCGTGCAGCCGCGTCGCCGTGAGCTGCTGCTTGCCGCCGGTCCATTGCCCCGACTCCGCCAGTAACGCGTCGAACCGCGGCCCGACCGCGGCCCACACCGGCCGCCGTCGTGGCGCCGCCTCCGTCCGGACCGGCGCCGCCTGCTCCACATATTTCCGGACGGTATTTCGCGAAAACCCGAACTCTTTGGCCACCCGCCGCTGCGAGCGGCCTTCCACCAACACCTGGTGCCGAACGACATGTACCTGGTCCACCTTGAGCATCCTCCTAGCGGACCCGAAGCTCAGCGCTTCGGCAACCGCCAATCAGGCCCTCAGGTGGCTCACTTTCCGACCGGCGAATGGCTCACTTTCCGAGCGGCGCGCCCATCTAGGATAGTCAATCAAGCGGCCTTGCGGTCTA
>JACDCA010000641.1 GCA_013694635.1 Acidobacteriota bacterium
GGACGGGGATGCGCACGCCACTACCCTGAGAGCCGTCCAGCGCGGCGAGCACACGCCGCTCCAGCGACGGACGTTCCGGGATCATCATCGAGGTCCCTCATGACGCAAAGAAGGCATGTCGATACCACGGTCGCGCGCCGTCTGGATCGCGTCGGGGTACCCGGCGTGCGCGTGGCGCACGACGCCGAGCCCCGGATCGCACGTCAGGACGCGCTGAAGCTTCTCGTCGGCCTCGCGCGTCCCGTCTGCGACGATCACCATGCCGGCGTGCAGTGAATATCCGATACCGACGCCACCGCCGTGGTGAACCGACACCCACGTGGCGCCTGACGATGTATTGAGGAGGGCGTTGAGGACCGGCCAGTCGGCGATGGCGTCGCTGCCGTCCCGCATGCCCTCGGTCTCGCGGTTTGGCGAGGCCACCGATCCGGCATCGAGATGATCGCGGCCGATGACGATCGGCGCTTTGACCGCCCCACGTCGGACGAGCTCGTTGATCGCAAGACCAAAACGTGCGCGCTCTCCGTATCCGAGCCAGAAGATCCGTGCCGGGAGCCCCTGGAAGGCAACACGCTCGCCGGCCAGCCGGATCCACCGGCACAACGGCTCATCATCTGCAAACATTTCCAGCGCGAGCCGGTCGGTGGCGGCGATGTCGGCCGGATCGCCGGATAGCGCGGCCCAGCGGAAAGGTCCCTTGCCGCGGCAGAAGAGCGGACGGATGTATTCCGGAACGAAGCCGGGGATGTCGAAGGCGTTCGCGACGCCACCCTTCTCGGCCTGCGCACGAATGTTGTTGCCGTAGTCGAAGGTCACGGCGCCGCGCTGCCGGAGGTCGAGCATGGCGCGTACGTGGGTCGCCATCGACGCCGTTGATCGGCGCACGTACTCCTGCGGGTCCGATTGCCGTAACGCATCCGCCTCCCGAAGCGACATGCCGGCGGGTACGTAACCGAGCAGGGCATCGTGCGCGCTGGTCTGATCGGTTAACACGTCCGGTACGACGTTGCGGCGGACCAGCTCGGGCAGAATCTCCGCCGCGTTCCCCTCCAGACCAATCGATCTCGCGACCCCGTCGCGGCGGTACTGCTGCACGCGGTTCAGCGCCTCGTCGAGAGTCGACACGCGCTCGTCGAGATAGCGGGTTGCCAGGCGGCGCTGGATGCGCTGCGGGTCGACTTCGATGACCAGCGCAATGCCGCCGTTCATCGTGATTGCCAGCGGCTGCGCCCCCCCCATGCCCCCGAGGCCGGCGGTCACGGTCAGCCGGCCGGCGAGCGACCCGCCAAAATGACGGCGGGCAAGCTCCGCGAGCGTCTCGTAGGTGCCCTGGAGGATCCCCTGCGTGCCGATGTAGATCCAACTGCCGGCTGTCATCTGCCCGTACATCGTCAAACCGCGGTCTTCGAGGTCGCGGAAGTGGTCCCAGGTCGCCCACGCCGGGACGAGCAGGGCGTTGGCAATGATGACGCGCGGCGACCACGGGTGGGTCCTGAAGACGGCCACGGGCTTGCCGGACTGCACCACGAGCGTCTCGTCGTTCTCGAGACGGCGCAGCGTCGCGACGATCGCGTCGAACGCCTCCCAGCTGCGCGCGGCGCGGCCGCTGCCGCCGTACACGACGAGGTCATCGGGACGTTCGGCGACGTCGGGATCGAGATTGTTCATCAGCATCCTGAGCGCCGCCTCCTGAGGCCACGCTTTGCAGGAGCGTGTCGTGCCTCGCGGCGCGCTGACAGGACGGCTGATGATGCTCATAAGACGATCAAGGACCGATGTGTGGCGAAGGGAGAAATCTAAAAACGTACGGACCCGTTGTCAAATTGAAATTGAAAAATTTCTTACTTGACTTCTGCGCCACACGCGCGAAAGTACGCCCCCGAGAGTAACGCGCGTGAAATTTCCTCGATGTCGCGTGACGGCGCACGGTCCGCCGTCAGCGTCGGCACGATCGAGCGCACGAATGCGTGCACACGCTGCAGCGCGTCCGACGTTCTCAACGGCGCAAGCAGGTCGAGCGCCTGCGCCGCGCACAGGACCTCCACCGCGAGCACCCGCGCGGCGAGCGCGACCGCGCGGTCGGCCTTGAGCGCCGCGCCCATGCTCATGCTCACGTGGTCCTCCCGATTGGCCGAGGTCGGGATCGTGTCGACGCTCGCCGGATGTGCGAGTGTCTTCAACTCCGATGCCACCGCGGCGGCCGTGACCTGAGCCATCATGTAGCCGGATTGGAGGCCGCCGTTGACCGTCAGGAACGCGGGCAGTCCGCTGAGCACGGGATTGACGAGGCGGTCCGACCGGCGTTCGCTGATCGTCGCCAACTGCGTCACCGCAATCGCGAGCAGGTCGCTCGCGATCGCGACCGGTGCGCCATGAAAGTTCCCGCCCGAGACGATCT
>JACDCA010000653.1 GCA_013694635.1 Acidobacteriota bacterium
CCTTCAAGTCCGCCAGCGCAGCGACAATGTCGTCGACGCGCAGCGCCACGTGGTGCATCCCCGGTCCGCGTTTGCTGAGGAACCGGGCGACCGGCGAGTCGGCGCTCGTCGCTTCGAGAAGTTCCAGCGTGGATTCTCCAGCGGCGATAAAGTGCACGCGAACTCCCTGGGAGGCGATCTCTTCCGGGGCCTCCACCTCGAGGCCGAGCGTGTCCCGATAGAACGCCAGCGCGTCGGCCAGGCTCGACACCGCGATACCCACATGATCGAGGGTTGCTCTCATCGGATGGCTCTCTGGAAAATGGCGTCGACGACCGAGTATGGGTCGGTCTCGCGCGCGGCAATGCGGTCCAGCATCTGCTCGAACTCTCCTGCTCGAAGCACGGTCTCCTCGACGTGTGACAGGAAGCGCTGGCCGATCAGCTCGCGGAGGCGCCATTCGGCCCGCGCGCGCCTTCGGCTCCCCTGTGTCGTCGCCGTATGGGCGCGGAACTTCTCGATCGTTTCCAGCAGCTCCGCTACGCCTTCGCCCGTCGTCGCGACAGTTTTGATCACGGGTGGACGCCACTCGCCGTCGGCTGCCGAATGCAGCGAAAGCATCGCCTGGATGGATGACACCGTGCGGTCCGCCCCTTCCCGGTCCGCCTTGTTGACGACGAAGATGTCGGCAATCTCCATGATGCCGGCCTTCAGCGCCTGGATCTCATCGCCGCTCCCCGGCACGATCGTCACGATCGAGACATCGGCCGTGCGGACGATGTCCACTTCGTCCTGCCCGACGCCGACGGTTTCGATAAGGACGATGTCCTTGCCGGCCGCGTCGAAGACAACGGCGACTTCACCGGTGGCGCGCGCGAGGCCGCCCAGGTTGCCGCGCGTCGCCATACTGCGGATGAAGACGTCCGGATCACCGGCGTGCGCCTGCATGCGGACCCGGTCGCCGAGGATCGCTCCGCCGCTGAAGGGGCTGGTGGGATCGACCGCGACGACACCGACGGTCCGGCCGCTTTTCCTCACTTCCGAGATCAGCCGATCGACCAGCGTGCTCTTTCCCGCACCGGGTGGGCCGGTCACACCCACCAGGTAGGCGTTGCCGGTCCTGGCGAAAATGCGGCGGACCAGGTCCACCCGGGACGGCGATTCGTCTTCGATCAGCGAGATGGCGCGCGCGATCGCACGGGGGTCGCCGGCGAGCAGGCGGTCGGAGAGCGTGGCTTCTGTCACTGGCCGAGCAGCTGACGCGCGATGACGAGACGCTGGATTTCGCTCGTCCCCTCGCCGATCGTGAGCAGCTTCACATCGCGGAAGTACTTTTCTGCCGGATAGTCCTTCACGAAACCGTAGCCGCCGTGGATCTGCACGCAATCGTCGGCCGCCCGCACGGCGATTTCACTCGCGAACAGCTTCGCCATCGACGCTTCGCGCGTAAAGCGCACCTTGCGATCGCGCAGATGCGCCGCGCGATACGTCAGGAGCCGCGCCGCCTCGATGCGGGTCGCGTTGTCGGCAAGCTTCCACTGGATCGCCTGGAAGGCGGCGATCGGCTGGCCGAACTGGCGCCGTTCCTTCGCGTACGTGCGTGCGGCGTCGTACGCCCCCTGCGCGAGCCCCACCGACAGCGCTGCGATGCCGATGCGCCCGGCGTCGAGCACCTGGAGCGTGTTGATGAATCCCTGCCCCTCTTCGCCGAGCAGCGCCGACGGCGGGACGCGGCAGTCCTGGAACACGACTTCGCTCGTGTCGCTGGCGCGCATCCCCAGCTTGTCTTCTTTTTTCCCCGCCGACATCCCCGGGGCGCCGTGCGGCAGCACGAACGCGGAAATGCCGCGGTGCCCTTTCGCGCGGTCGGTGATCGCGATCACCACCATCACGCCGCCGATCTTTCCGTGCGTGATGAAGTTCTTCGAGCCGTTGAGCACCCAGCCCTCGCCGGCTCGCACCGCGGTCGTGCGCATGCCGGCGGCATCGCTGCCGGCGCCAGCTTCGGTCAGTCCCCAGGCGCCGAGCACCTGACCGGCGACGAGCCGAGGCAGGAACTCACGCTTTTGCGCGTCGTTTCCGAACATGAAGATGTGCGCTGTGCACAGGCCGTTGTGCGCGGCGACCGAGAGCGCGATCGACGGGCAGACGCGGGCCAGCTCCTCGATGCAGATGCAGTAGTCCACACCCGACATCCCCGAGCCGCCGAACTCCTCCGGAAACTGAATCCCCATCAACCCGAGCGATGCGAGCTTCGGCAGAAGATCCATCGGGAACTCCTGCGCCTCGTCCCACACCATCACGTGCGGACGCATCTCCGCTTCCGCGAACTCGCGAACCGTGCGGCGCAGGATTTCCTGATCCTCGCTGAGACGGAAATCCATCACACGGAATCTATCATGCGATACGGGGTGCGGAAGGGTGCGCAAGGGTGCGTAACGTGCGGAGGGTGGGGAAGAGTGCGGAGGGTGCGGTGGGGTTATCCTGTGACATGCGCAAGGTTGTGCTGCTGAGTCTATTGCTGCTGGTTCCGTCGAGCGCCTTCGCCGACATTACGGTGTTTGCCGGGACGAACCAGACGCCGTCCATCCGGCCCGCTCGAGGGTTCGCGGTTGGGATCGGTCTCCTGGTGGTCGGCTTCGAGTTCGAGTACTCCAGCTCCGCCGAAGACGTCGCCGAGAACGCACCCGGGCTCAGGACGTACATGGGCAATGGACTCGTGCAGACGCCGTTCGCCATCGCCGGCTTCCAGCCGTACGCGACCGCCGGCGGAGGACTCTACCGGGAGACCCTGCTCGACGAGTCGGAGACATCGGTCGGGATCAACATGGGGTTTGGAGCGAAGGTGAATCTGTTCGGGCCGCTGCGGATGCGCTTCGACTATCGCTACTATCGCCTGCGCGGCTCGCCGCGGTATCCGAATCCGAAACGGATCTACGCGGGGCTGAAT
>JACDCA010000659.1 GCA_013694635.1 Acidobacteriota bacterium
GCCCGCCTTCTCCAGGTGGACGCGCTGGTGCCAGCAGTGCATCCCGCTCACCGGATCCGGCTGGACGGGGAACGTCAGGTTCTGATGGACGCCGACCTCGCTCCACCAGATGCGTCCGGTGTCGGGGTCGTTGCTTTCGAACGGCGTGGCGCCGTGCACCTGCCTCATCACGTAGCGGCCGCCCGCTTCCCTGGAAATACGCACCAGCGCTGAAGCCACGCGCGGCCCGCCGGTGTCTTCATTGAGGCGCCAGCGCCCCAGATGATGCGACATGCCGAGGACGCCGGGGCGTATACCCTCGGTCACCCACGCGCGCGTGACGAAGTAGCCGATCTGAGTGCGGATCTTGACGAGGTCACCGGTGTCGATGCCGTACTTGCGGGCGTCCTCGGTGGAGATCCAGAGCGGATTATCGTGCGAGATCTCGTAGAGCCACTTCACGGGTGACCGCGTATGAATGAGCGTCGGCAGCCGGAAGTTCGGCAGAAGATCGAACTCGCCTTCGTCCCTCGCGAGATCCTTCCAATGGACATGCCCGGGCACGTAGCGTGGCACCGCATGCTCAGGCCAGCCCCAGTCCACCATCGTCTGCGAGTAGAACTCCAGCAGCCGTGACGGCGTGTTGAAGCCCTTCAGCTTCGCGCCGTCGACTTCCACCCCAGCGCGCAAAACACGCGCGCCGGGGACCCCGGCCTGTACGCTCGCAGACTTCTCGTCAGCCGCATCCAGCTGGTAATCGCGGCTGTAGGTGTTGTCAGAGACCTTGAACACCCCGTATTTGCGCATGTACTCGAGGGGAGTCAAACGCTCCCTGGCCGCCGCCTCCGGCAGACCAGGCACCGAATTCTCGAACATCCAGCGGTAGTACTCGTCGACGGTGATTTGTTCCCCCGCGCGATACGGGGACTCGAAGAACCGCCGAATTCCCAGGGAGCCGTCGGGATCGATCTTCCAGCTGAGCGCGATCCAGAACTCGTTCTCTTCCCATACTTCGCCGGGGTTCGCTTCGTGGGTCGCGGTAATGTGCTCGCCGCGTTTTTCCCGGGCGACGCGCACCACCGGCTGTCTGAAACCGAGCCACTGGCCGGCGTGGGTCTCCTGACTCATCGTGTCGTGGCGCTCGGTCCCGAGCCCCATGGGCAGGATGTAGTCGGCGAACCACGCGGTCTCACTCCACGTTGGCGTCAGCGCCACGTGCAGGCCGATCTTGTCCTTGTCCTGCAGGACCTCCATCCAGGAGAAACCGTCCGGGTTCGTCCACAACGGGTTGTAGACCCGCGTGAAGTAGACGTCCAGTTTGCCGCGCCCTTCTTTCAGAAAGTGCGGCAGCAGGAAGCTCATCTCGAAGAAGGCGAGGGGGAACTCCTTCGGAAACAGCAGTTCGTTCCAGTACTCCGGCGGCGGCGGGGGATTCGGATGGTTCGGTACGAACTTGTTGGTGACGTGCATGTTCACGCCGCCGACCGTGCCGAGCGATCCGGTGAGCACGACGAGCAGGTAGAGGCAGCGTGTGATCTGCCATCCCCACAGATTCCCGGAGGCTGCCGCGCGCCAGTTGTGCGTCGAGAAGCGCGTGCCGGCCCGCCCGATGGCTCGCGCGGCTTCGATGATCCGCTCCTTCGGGACTCCCGTTTCTGCTTCGGCGAACTCCGGCGTGAACTCCGCGTAGAGCTCTTTCAACGCGATCACGAATGCCTCGAAGGTCTCGGGAAGGTCCTTCCGCTCGGCGCGGAGGTAGTCGCGCCAGTTCACCCACTTCCGCACGAACTCGCGGTTGAACAGCTCCTCGTCGATGAGGATGCGCGCGAAGGCCAGCAGCAGCGCCCCCTCGGTGCCCGAGTACGCGGGCAGCCACAGGTCCGCCTTCGCCGACGAATTCGACAGGCGCGGGTCGATGCAGATCAGCGTGCCGCCTTTGGCTTTCGACTCGATGATCCGCTGCGCGTGCGGGTTGAAGTAGTGCCCGGTCTCGAGGTGTGACGAAAGCAGCAGGATCGTCTGCGCGTTGGCGTAGTCGGGTGACGGGCGATCGGCGCCGCACCACAGAAAATGCCCGAGGCGCGCTGAAGACGAGCAGACGTTGGTGTGGCTGTTGTGGCCGTCGATCCCCCACGCCTGCAGCACGCGGTTGGCGTAGCCGTCCTCGCCGGGGCGCCCGACGTGATACATCAATTCGTGGCGACGGTTCTCGACAATCGCTTTTCTGATCCTGCCGCCGATGTCTTCGAGCGCCTGATCCCACGTCACCCGCTCCCAGCGTCCGTCCCCTCGCTCTCCAGCGCGGCGCATCGGATAGAGGATGCGGTCCGGATCCTCGAGCTGATTCGGCGTGACCACCCCTTTCGCGCAGGTCCGCCCGCGGCTGCCGGGATGAACCGGATTACCTTCGATCTTCCTGACGTTCAGCGTCTCCTTGTCGACGTAGGCGAGGATGCCGCAGGCGGATTCACAGTTGAAGCAGATGCTGGGGATGATCCAGTAACGCCGCCGGTCCTTCTTCGGCCAGCTCGTCGACTCGTAATCCACGTAGTCGTCCCACTGCGACGGGTCTGGGTGGGTTGGGAAGTCAGACATGGAACGTCCTAACTAAACGACGTGCGACGTGCGGCGCCCGACGTGCAAAAGTGCGAACGTCCGACCTGCGGTCGTGCCTTGCGGCATGCAGGGCACGTGACAAGTAAGCATGTAGCACGTAGCACCTGGCAGGTGTCATGACAACGGAACGGACTGGCCCGCTTCGACCCAGATGTATTCCCAGGCGGCGCCGCCTGCCAGCGCGAGGACTGCAGCCGCGCAGACACCAACTGGAGTGAAAGGAAGGCCGACGAGCAGTAACAGCGGGAGCACTCCGCCGCCGGCAACCGCGCCGCCCCAGAAGAGGGTTGCATAGGCGCCGCGC
>JACDCA010000664.1 GCA_013694635.1 Acidobacteriota bacterium
CCGCAGGCACGACGTAGCCGATTGGATGTGACTCCGGCACGTTGACGTCCACGCGCAGCATCTTGCCGAGCAGCTCCGCACGGTCCTGCGCCCGGTGGTCGGGATCGTTGCCCGAGCCGCCGTCGCCAAGCCCGATATAGAGAAAGCCGTCCGGCCCGAACGCGACGTGCCCGCCGTTGTGATTCGAGAACGGCTGCTCGATGAGCGCCGGCGCACCGGGACCGTTCCAGCGCAGGTCGAACCGCGACGAGGGGTCGGCCACGAGCGGATTGGCGGAACGCCGGAAGCGTGCGACGACGGTATGGCCGGCAGGGTTCGTGAAGTTCACGTAAAAGCGCCCGGTAACGCCGTCGTCTGGCGCGAACGCAAGACCGAGGAGCCCGCGTTCTCCCCCGGACGAGATCGCCGACTGAAGGTCGAGAAAATCAGGGGCCTGGATCATGCCGTTGCGTACCGCGCGTATCCGCCCCCGCTGCTCGAGCACGAAAAACACGCTGCGGTCCGTCGGGTCCTGGATCAACGCGACCGGTTGCGTGAAGCCGGACGCGAAGATCTGCGCGCGGAGCTGCGCCTCCGCCCCGAGCGCCGTCGTCAGCAGAATGAAGGCCGCGAGCACTACGCGCACCCGTGTCATCCCAGACAAGTTATCATCTCGGCAATGCCTCGCCCCGTCCATGCGGCGGTTGTCGCGTGCCTGTGCTTGTTGACAGCATGCGGCAACAACGGAACGCCACCGACACCGGCACCGCCGGGCGTCGGCGGCGGTGAAACAATCACAGGGCAGGAACGCCTCGGCTGGGACCAGCAGGCGGCGAGCCCCGCGGAGCTCGCGACGTTCCGCTATGCCATCTACGTCGACGGCGCGCGATCCGAGATCGCGAACGTGTTATGCGGGGACAGCGCCGGCGAGGCGGGCTTCCCATGCTCCGGACGCCTGCCGCCGATGTCGAACGGCACCCATATGCTCGAGCTTGCGTCGTTTATCGCTGGCGGCGGCCCCGAGAGTGCGCGCTCCGCCCCCCTGCGCGTGACCGTGACCGGCACTGCTCGGGCCGCCGCTCCGGCTGGCGCAGCCGCGCTTACCGACGGCGCCATCGTGACGACGATGGATCACATCCGGCTTCGCGGGGACGTCCTGCTCGAGGGGCTCGCGGAGCCAACGGCGCTGGCAATTGCACCCGATGGTCGTGTGTTTGTCGGCACGAACGGCGGGCTGCTCGTCGCGAAGGACGGGGCCCCGACCGGCCCGGTGCAGTTAACCGATGGACCGGTCATGGCAATCGCCTTGTCACCAACCTTCGATCGTGACGGACATCTCTATGTCACGCAGGCAGTCCGCTCCGAGTCCGGCGGCGCCAGTTTTCGCACCGCCCGCTATCGCGACCTCGGCGGGCATGTTGCCGCCCGGATGGTGGTGCTCGAGACGGAACCTGCGTCGGCGGATCCATCCGCGGCCCTCCACATCGGACCCGATGGAAAGCTCTACGTGGCCTTCGACGATGGCGGGAGCTCCGCAGCAGCGGCGCGGATGTCGGAGTGGAGCGGCAAGGTGCTTCGACTGGAGCTCGATGGACGAACGCCCGCGGATCAGGCGGCGGCCACACCGGTGCTCTTCTCGGGACTGACCTCACCGCGCGGATTCGACTGGACGCTCGATGGCTCCGCGATCTGGCTGGCGGACGCATCCCGCGACGGGATCGAGCGGCTCCGCGTCATCACGACGACGTCCGAACGTCCGCGGCGCGTGGGCCAGCGCGGCACGTTTACGCTGCCGCGAGGCCTCGGTGCTGTCGGCGTCGCCTTTTACGCGGGCAACGCCATCCGAGACTTGTCAGGGGACCTTCTGGTCGCGGCGCGCGACGGCGGCTACATCCTGCGGGTCCGCTTCGATCCACAGGACCGCGCCCGCCCGATGTCGACCGAGCGGCTGCTCGAGGGGCGCGTCGGCAGCGTTCGCGCCCTGACCGTCGGGCCGGACGGCGCGATTTATTTCTGTACGGCCAAGGCGCTGATAAGGCTGGTCAAGGCCGACTGACGTCGTTACGAGCCAGCCTTTCCCTCGGCGTCCAGGATTACGATGGGCGCAACGCCGGTTTTCTTCAGCGGCTCCTCGATCGACTTCCTGTCGCCGACGATGACGATATTGAGGTGCTCGAGGTCAACGTATTTCTTCGCCACCCGCAGGACGTCTTCCTTCGTTACGGCATTCACGCTCTTCGCGTAATTCTGGTAGTAGTCAGGCGGCAGGTCCTGTAGATAGAGTCCCGTGATCGTCGAGCCGATCGCCGAGACTGACGAGAACTGGTTCGGCAATCGCTGGATCATGCTTGCCTTCGCCTGCGTCATCTCCTCGTCGGTAATCGGCCTGCCGCCCTGGATACCTCGAAGCTCCTTCATGAACTCGATCAGCGCCACATCGGTCTTGTCGCTGACAACGTCCCCACCCGCGCGGAACGGGCCGGGCCCCTTGCCGTACGTGAATCCGGAGTTGACACCGTAGCTGTAGCCCTTCTCCTCGCGGATGTTCGCATTCAGGCGCGACTGGAAGTGCCCGCCGAGAATGAAATTCATCACCTGCAGCGCCATGTAGTCAGGCGTGTTGCGCGGCGGCCCGGGGATGCCGATGCTGACGACCGACTGCGCCGCACCGGGCTTGTCCACGAGGTAGATCGCCGCAGCCCGCAACGGTGGCGTCGCCGGATAGGTGAAGGACGGCTTGTCGCCGCCGGCCGTCCAGGCGGCGAGAGTCTTCTCGATCGCGCTCTTCACCGCAGCGGCGTTGACGTCTCCGACGACAGTGATGATCGCGCGTCCCGGCTGGAAGTACTCCTTGTGAAACGCCCCCACATCGTCGCGCGTGACCGCCTTGATGGTCGCTTCGTTGGCCTCCTGGCCGTAAGGATGCCCGGCTCCGTAGAGGACGCGCGAGAAGACGCGGCTGCCGATGGTCCCGGGCTGCGCGTTGGCCTGCGCCAGCGCGACGAGACGCTGCGCGCGGAGCCGCTCCAGCGCGGGCGCGGGGAACGTGGAATTCAGCATCATGTCGGCGAGGATCTCCAGCGTCGGCTGGAACTTCTCGGTCGTCGACTGGAACGAGATGGATCCGCTTTCACCGCCAACGCCGGCATTGACGCTGGTGCCGAGGAGCTGGAGATCGAGCGCGAGCTGCTCGCCGCTGCGGGTCTTCGTCCCCTCGCGCAGCATGGCGGTCGTGAGGGCGGCGGCACCGCGCCGGTCCGCCTTCTCGAACTGGTTCGAACCGCCGACGAAGGTAATCGTGAACGACACGAGGGGCAGCCCCTTGCGTTCCGACACGATGAGCTGCGCGCCGTTCGACAGCTTACTGGTCGTCCACGTGGGCACTCGAAGTTCCGGCGACTTGCCGACCGGCGGCAGCTGCTTACGATTGAGCTCCTGCGCGAGAGGGACCGAGACGGCCAGAAGAACGAGCGCAGCTGCCAGTGAATTCACGCGACGCATTACTTGACCTCCCCGACCTTGGTGCTCGCCTCGGGCTTCGCCGCCAGATCGCTCTTACCGACCGGCACGACGCTGAGGATGACGCGGCCTTTCGTCAGGTATCTATTCGCCACACGCTTCACATCGTCAGGTGTGACCGCGCGGCGTTTCTCGTAGGCCGTTTTGAAGTATCCGGGATCGTTGTGGTACCCGGCGCCGTCGGCGAGCTGGTTCGATTTGCCGAGATTCGACTGAAGGCCGCTGATGAAGTTCAGTTCCGCCGGGGCCACCGCCGCCTGGATCTCCTGCGCGGTCGGCCCTTCGGTCTTCAGCTTCTCGATGATGGCGTCGACCTCCTGCTCGAGCGTCGTCAGGGTGTTACCGGGCCTCGGCGAGAGGAACACGCCGAACTCCCCCGTATCCTCGGACGTCGATTGACCCGCCCCGATGGTGGCGGCCGCCTGCTTGTCGTACACAAGCGCCTTGGTCAGCCGGGCGGTCCGGGCCCCCGCGAGCACCGGCCCGAGGACCTCGAGCGCGACGTGATCGGGATGCTTCGCTCCCACGCTCGGCCACTGCATGTACAGCCGCGGGAGCGGGACCTTGTCCTCGTACATGAGCCGCTTCTCCGCTGTCAACGTCGCCGGTTCGATCTTCGGCCGCGTGATCGGCTTGCCGCGCGGGATGTTGAGGAAATACTTCGTGATCCATGCCTTTGTCTGCGCGGGGTCGAAGTCGCCGACCACCGTCAGGATGGCGTTGTTCGGCGCGTAGTACAGGCGGAAGAAGTTCTTCACGTCCTCCTCCGACGCGGCGGACAGATCCTCCATGCTGCCGATGACCGACCAGGAATATGGATGCGTTTTCGGGTACATCGCTGACGAGAGGATTTCGCCGACGCGGCCGTACGGCTGGTTGTCGATCCGCTGGCGCCGCTCGTTCTTCACGATGTCGCGCTGCGCGTTGAGTTTGGCGATGTCGAGCGAGTCGAGCAGGTACCCCATCCGGTCGGCCTCGAGCCACAGCGCGGTCTCCAGGTAGTTCGAGGGCACGGTCTCGAAGTAGAGCGTCCGATCGTTGTCGGTGGTCCCGTTGTTGTTGCCGCCGACGCCACTCGTGTACTTGTCGTGCAACCCGTATGGGACGTTACCGGACCCGGTAAACATCACGTGCTCGAAGAGGTGGGCGAAGCCGGTGCGTCCCGCTTCCTCGTTCTTCGAGCCAACGTGGTACCAGAGATTCACCGCGACCGTCGGCGTCGAGGCGTCCTGCGAAAGGATGACGCGCAGGCCGTTCGGCAAGGTGTACTGCTCGAACGGAATGTTGATCGCGCCGCTCTTCGACGCGGGTGGCTTCGCCTGCCGCGCGTCGGTGGCCGTGACGGCAACCGCGGCCATGGCGAGCGCCGCCAGCAGCGGTGTTCTTGTCTGCGTGTTCAAGCTGGTTTCCTTTACCTAGTTCTTCTTCTCGTCTTGTTTCTTGTCGGGGGCTTTCGACAGCGATTTGTAGTACTGCTCGACCAGCTTGCGGAATTCTTCTGGCACGTCGCCATCGCCTGAGAGGAGCACTTCGTTGCCTTGCAGTTCTGCGCGGCGCCGCAGGTTGAACTCGAAGCGTTTCACGGCTTCGGCGGCCTGCGCCTGCAGGCGATCGAACGAGGCAGGGTCCTGGAAGACCTTGTCGTTGTCGAGCTCCCGCAGTTTCTTCAGGATGTCATTGAGCGCCTGCTGATCGACCTTGTCCGCAGAGCGTCGCAGCTGTTCGGCCGACCCGACCAGCTGCCGGACCTCAGAGCGAAACTGACGGGCGTCCTGCGATGACATTCCGGTGCCAGGCCGACGGTCGCCGAAACCGCCGCCAAACTGCGGCGCGCCGGTCGTGTCGCCCCGACCGCCACGCCCGTCC
>JACDCA010000666.1 GCA_013694635.1 Acidobacteriota bacterium
CGGATCGACGTGCTGGAGTTCCGCAAGCGAAACCGCGGCTTCAGCGCCGCGGTTTACCCGTTCGGGCTCAGCGTCGGCACGACGCTGGGCATCCGGGCGAGCGTCGAGACGATGCCCACCATCCGCATCGATTTCTCCGGCGAAGAAGCGCCCGCTTTGTATGCGTTGACCGGTGCCAAGGCGTATGAGGTCGGTGTCGGCATCTACGTCGCCGATCGCTCGCCCGGGTTCGGCCTCGGCGCTCAGGCCTTCATCGTCGGAGGCATCGGTCGCATCAAGGCGGATGGGGCGCGCGAGGGCACGCGGACGTTCGCGGAAGGTGGCGGAGGCCTGATGGTCGGACCCTTCGGCGTGCAGCTGGCCGCGAAGTTCGCCTGGAACCGCCTCACCGATCCCGTGGACCACAGCTTCCTGACGATCCCGATCACGGTCCGCGGGACGCTCAGCTTCTGATGACCGTCCACGACTGGTTGAAGAGCGCCATCGAGGACGCGGAACGCCGGGATCTGCCGGCCCTCAAACCGCTGCTCGAAGCGATCGCGAAATCGACGGAAGCTCTGCGGAAGGCAGCCGACGCCCGTTGAACGAGACGATTTCCGAGATCGGCGCCCGGATAAGGGCGGGGGACGTCTCTCCGGTGGATCTCGTCCAGTCCTGTCTCACGAGGATTGCGGACCGCTCGGATCTGAATGCGTTCATCACGGTTCTCGAGGACAGCGCTCTCTCGGAGGCTGAAGCCGCGGCGGCGGAAATCAGCCGCGGTCAGTATCGCGGTCCGCTGCACGGGATCCCCATCTCGATCAAGGATCTCGTCGACGTCGCCGGTGTTCCCACCACTTCGGGATCCGCCGTACCACCGTTACATCCAACCCGCGACGCCCCGGTCGTCCAGCGGCTGCGCGAGGCCGGCGCGATCATCATCGGCAAGACCAACCTGCACGAGTTCGCATTCGGAACGACGAGCGACGAATCGGCCTTCGGGCCGGTCAGGCACCCGTTTGATCCCTCGCGGTCGGCAGGCGGGTCGAGCGGCGGCGCCGCGGTCGCGCTCGTGGAAGGCATGTGTTACGGATCGGTCGGCACCGATACAGGCGGGTCAATCCGCATCCCGGCCGCGGCATGCGGGATCGTCGGCCTGAAGCCAGCCTTCGGCGAACTGCCGTGCGAGGGAGTCGTTCCGCTGAGCACGACGTGCGATCACGTTGGACCGATGACGCGTTCGGTTGAGGACGCGCGCCTGATGTTCCAGGTTCTAAGGGGCACGAGAGTCAACGACGCGCCAGTCCCGTCGAGTCTGACCCTTGGCATCCCCACGGGGTATCTCCTGGAGCGACTCGAACCGGAAATCCGGAGTGCTTTCGAACGACTGCAGGCTGCGCTGACTTCCAGGGGCCACGTCCTCGTGGACGTGACGATCGGCCTCGCGCGCTCGACGCCGGACGTGTATCTCCACATCGTGCTGCCGGAGGCGGCGGCGTATCACGCGCGATTCCTGGCCCAGCACGCAGACCGTTACTCGCCCAACGTCAGGAACCGGCTCGAAACAGGCCGCTATATGCTTGCGGAAGACTACGTCCGCGCCATGCAATTGCGCGAGCGGCTCACGCGGGACGTCAGCGGCACACTCGCCGCGTGCGATGCACTCCTGCTGCCGACCCTGCCGATCGCCGCGCCGCCGCTCGGCGTGCAGTCGGTCGACGTCGACGGCCGGCCCGAACCGGTGCGGGCCGCGATGCTGCGGCTGACCCAGCTGTTCAACCTGACTGGACATCCCTCGATCTCATTACCCGCAGGCGTCACAACGTCGGGTCTGCCAATCGGCGCGCAGCTTGTCGGCCCGGCTGGCGATACCGATCGCCTGCTCGCGATCGCCGCGGCGCTGGAGCCTCAGATCACCGCGGGGCCGGGATCGGTTGGCGGAGGCACCGGATGAACGTCCGGGATGTCCGGGACCGGGTCGCCGGGTGTCGGGTTGTTGACAGGCTGCGGACGCCTGAAGACGTCGGGCGGCTGCGGAACGTCCGGCTGCAGTGGCTGTTCGTGCATGCGGACTCTGTTGCAACAACCCTTCCAGAGGACGGCTGTGCTCCGGCGCGCGTTTCATAACTGGGAGCGGCGGCTCGCTGCAGCGGCCGAGAACCGTGCGGTTCGGCCGTTCGACTGGGGTCTCGAGTGGGTGCCGGGGTTGCGCGAGGGGGCCGGGGATCCGTCCGAGCGGCTGACGGCGTGGGCGGACGAGACGTTACGGCGCAGCCAGGACTTCTTCGCCATTGATCCCGCGGAATACTCGTTCGACGGACATCGCCTGACCTTTGCGAGCGCCGTTGTGACGCCTCACGAGGAGAACAACACCGTGGTAGCGCGGTTGTTCCCTGCACCGGCACAAACCAGGAAGCGCGCGGTCCTGGTCATGCCTCAGTGGAACGCGGACGCGGAAGGGCACGTCGGTCTGTGCCGGCTGCTGAACCGGTTCGGCCTCACGGCGCTGCGGCTCAGCCTCCCCTACCACGATGGGCGCATGCCACCCGAACTCAAGCGCGCCGACTACATCGTGAGCGCCAACGTCGGGCGGACCATCGCCATCAATCGACAGGCGGTGCTCGACGCGCGGCTCGCGATCGCGTGGCTGCATCGGCAGGGGTTCGAATCCATCGGCGTTCTCGGCACCAGCCTGGGCTCGTGCCTGGCCCTGTTGACCACCGCCCACGACCCGCTCGTGAAAGCGACCGCGCTCAATCACATCTCCCCGTACTTCGCGGATGTGATCTGGGAAGGATTGTCGACGGAGCACGTGCGTGAGTCGCTCGACGGCAACGTCGATCTCGAGACCTTGCGGCGCATCTGGATGCCGATCTCGCCGCTCCCCTATCTCGATCGGGTCCGCGACAGGCAGACGTTGCTCGTCTACGCGCTGTACGACCTCACCTTCCCGCTCGAACTGTCTCGGCTGCTCGTCTCGGAATTCAAGTCACAGCGGGTTCCTCATCAGACCAAGGTCCTGCCGTGCGGCCACTACAGCACGGGTGTCACGCCGTTCAAATGGATGGACGGTCTTGCGCTCTGCAGATTCCTGAGCAAACACCTCTGAAACAGGACAACTTGACCCGTTTACAGGTACTTAACGACTCCCTCGAGAGCGTTGTAGAGGGCGCCGGCCAGCGCGCGCATGAGCGGAGAGACCTCGCCCGTCGCGACCGCGTCGGCGACGGTTACCGGCTGGGTGATCAGGAGCCAGATGGTCGCACCAGCAAGCGCGGTGGCGATGACGCCGATCACGGCCGCGAGACTGAGGCTCAGCCTTGCGAAGCTCATTGGGAGGTTCGTACCAGTCTATAACGCCGGACCCGGCCGCAGGTTAACTGTCAGTTGGACGGAACCCATCGCGGAACGGTTCCTACGGCTCCAGCACCACCTTGCCAAACTGCCTGCCGGCTTCGAGCCGTTCGTGTGCGCTCGCGGCCTCAGCAAGCGGCATCACCTCATCTACGACGGGCTTCAAGACCCCCGCGAAAAACAGACTCGCCGCCGCGATGAGCTCGGCCTTCGTCCCCATGTAACAGCCCAACAGCGACAACTGCCGCGCGAACAGGTGCCGCAGGTCTACGGCGGCACCACGTCCGGTTGTGGCGCCGCACGTCACCAGCCGGCCGCCTCGCGCCAGGGCACGCACGCTGCGCTCCCAGGTCGCTTCACCGACGTGTTCGACGACGATGTCGGCGCCGCGGCCGGCGGTGCGGCTCCGCAGCTCCTTCGAAAAATCTCCGGAGTAGTGGTCGAACGCATCCTCGGCCCCGAGCTCCCGCGCCTGTTGCAGCTTCGCGGGTGATGCCGTGGCGAAGACGCGCGCACCGTGATGCCTGGCAATCTGGATCGCCGCCTGCCCGACGCCGCTTCCGCCGGCAAGGACGAGCACGGTGTCCCCGGCGGCAAGCCCCGCACGGGTGACCAGCATGTGCCAGGCGGTGAGAAAGGTGAGCGGGAATGCCGAGGCTGAGACGAAATCGAGAGCGTCCGGGATAGGAAGCAGGTTCTCGACCGGCACCGAGACGAGCTCGGCGTATCCCCCGTCGGACATGTAGCCGAGGACGTCGTAATCGGGACACATGTTATCCCGTCCGTCCGCGCACATGGCGCAGCGCCCGCAACCGAGGCCGGGCTGAAGCAGGACGCGGGTGCCTGGCGCCACCGGGCCGCCACCCGCATCGACGATCTCGCCGGCCACGTCTGCGCCGGAGATGTGCGGCAGCGGAATCCGCACACGTTCGATGCCGCGCCTCTGCCAGAGGTCGAGATGATTGAGCGCACAAGCCCGCACGCGCACGATCGCCCGTCCCGGAACCGTCTCGGGATCCGGCGCGTCTTCGTAGCGCAGAACGTCGGGGCCACCGTGCTGATGAAATCGAACTGCTCTCATGAGGGGGAACCGACGGACCCAGGGACCTAAGGATCTCTAGGGACCCAACTCCAGGGCCTCACCGAGCCCCAGCGTCCCCATCGACTCACCAATGC
>JACDCA010000691.1 GCA_013694635.1 Acidobacteriota bacterium
GCTGGAGCCTGGTGCGTGACGTGCAGCAGCGCGGCGGCTTCGGCCGGATCATGCCCGGCAACTTCTACAGGACGCTGCGCGCCATGCTCGCCGACGGCTTGATCGAGGACTCTCCCGATCGACCCAAAGCCGCGGAAGACGACGAGCGCCGGCGCTATTTCCGTCTCACGCCGCTCGGCAGCAAGGTGGCCGTTGCCGAGGCGCGCCGCCTCGAAGCCGCGGTTCTCGAGGCGCGATCCAAACGACTGCTCACCAGAAAGAGCTGATGCGCCTCATCGAGCGCGCGCTGTACCGGCTGCTCCTTCTCGCGTTTCCGCCGCCTTCGATGCGCTGCGGCACGGTCTCGCGGAGCGGAGTCTGGGAACGCCTCACGGCGGACCAGACGGGTCGGGTCCTTTCAGAAGATGGAGGTTCTGGGTGCACGCTCTTCGACAGGACGTTCGCTACGCGTTGCGGCTGCTCGTCAAGCAGCCCGGGATCAGCATCGTCGCGATACTGACGCTCGCGCTCGGGATCGGCGCCAACACGGCAATCTTCTCGGCGGTCAACGCCGTGCTGCTCCGGCCACTGCCGTATCCCTCCGCCGATCGCCTGGTGATGGTGTGGGAGAAGCGCCACACGGAAGGGGTTCTCGATAACGTCGTCTCCCCAGCGGACTTCCTCGACTGGGCGAAGATGCACCGCTCGTTTTCAGCGATCGCCGGGATGACGGCCATCACCGCGGACCTGACAGGAGCGGGCGAGCCGGTCCGCCTCTTTGCGGGCGCGGTGTCGCCTCCGTTCTTCGACGTCCTCGGCGTCACGCCGGCGCTGGGGCGTACGTTTCGCGCGGCGGAAGCCACCGTCGGGCAGCACCGCGTGGTGATCCTCGGGCGAAAGATCTGGCAGGAACGGTTCGGCAGCGACCCCGCCGTCGTCGGAAGGAAAATCCTGCTGAACTCGGTCCCGCACGAAGTCGTGGGGGTGCTGCCGGCGTCGTTCGAGTTTCCCGACGCCACGCTCGAGCTCTGGGCGCCGCTGGCGTTTACTGGAGGGCCTCGCCCGCCATCGCGGACCAACCACTTCCTCAACGTCTACGCACGGCTCAAGGACGACATCACCCTGGAGCAGGCGCGAACCGACATGGACCGTGTCGGCGCCGAGCTCACGGCGCTGTACCCGGACGCCAACCGGAACCATGGTGCGCACGTGGCGCTGCTGCGGGACGAGCTACGAGCGCCGGTCAAAGGCGGATTACTGACCCTCCTCACAGCGGTCGGTTTCGTCCTGCTGATCGCTTGTGTCAATGTCGCCAACCTCCTGCTTGCGCGCGCGGCGTCGCGGCGTCGTGAAATGGCGGTACGCGCCGCGGTCGGAGCCGCGCGGTGGCGCCTCGCGGGCCAGGCGTTGACCGAGAGCGTCGTGCTCGCGCTACTCGGCGGCGCGGCCGGGCTGGTCGTCGCTTACTGGGGCATCGAGCTCCTGCGACAGATCACTCCACAGGATGTGCAGGTGCTTGGGGTCGAGGAGGTCCGGTTGAATCCGAGCGTCCTCGGTTTCACGCTGCTCCTCTCGATCGTGACCGGCCTCGTATTCGGAATCCTTCCTGCCTGGCAGCTGGCGAGCCAGGACGTCAACGCATCGCTGAAGGAAGGGGGACGCTCCGCCGCGGGCGTCCGCAAGCGGCTCCGCATGGTGCTGGTGGTATCGGAAATCGCACTCGCGTCACTGCTCCTGGTAGGCGCGGGTCTGACGCTTCGCAGTTTTCAGACTGTGCTTCGGGCGGGTGTGGGATTCAGCCAGGACGATCTGCTGACTGCATTCATCTCGCTGCCTGCGGCTCGGTACAGCACCGATCCACAGCGCGTGGCCGCATACGATGAAATCGAGCGGCGTTTCGCGTCGCTGCCCGGTGTCCGCTCGGTTGGCGGCACGAGCCACCTGCCGCTTTCGGGGAGCGACTCGCGCAGTGGTGTCGCAATCGAGGGCCGTGAGCCGGTCCCCGATGCTCCAACGCGGGCGCATCCCCGTGCGGTGACGCTCGATTACTTCAAGACCATGGGAATCCGGCTCGTAGCGGGGCGCAACTTCGCGTCCACCGATCACAGCGAATCACCATTCGTTGTCATCGTGAACGAGACCAGCTGACGAGGGTCTGGGGGAGCATCGGAACTCGTGACTGGTAACTGAAAACTACGACCCTGGAACGCGCATCTCGTTGAGAAATCGATCGATGGCATTCCAGTAGGCGGGATGTGAGGTGTGCATGTCGTTATGATCCGAGCCTTCCAACGCCACGAATCCTTTTCGCGGGGTGACGGCGCGGTCGAAGACTTGCTTTCCCGCCCTGAACGGAATGACCGAGTCAGCGTCGCCGTGGATGACGAGCAGCGGACCGGAGTATGTCTCGAGGTGCCGCGACGTGGCGAACGAGTAAGTCGAGAATACGCTCAGGAGCCGCATGACCGGGTTGCGTGCAAACAGCGCCCCGACATCAGGAAACGGGCTTTCGAGCAGCAGCGCGTCCGGCGGAGTGCGCGACGCGACGTATGACGCCACCGAGCAGCCGAGAGAGCGGCCCCAGAAAATCACGGGCGAACCCGGCCGCCGCAATCGCTGTTCGAAGTACGCCGTTGCCGCTTCGCCGTCGCGGTAGATGCCCTGCTCGGTCGGTGACCCAGTGCTGGCGCCATAACCCCGATAGTCGACCGCGAGGACGCTGAACCCCCGCTTGTGAATGTCGGCAACGACATCGAGCCACAGCGACAGGTTGCCGCCGTTGCCATGCCAGTAGACGACTTGCGCGCGTGGGGACGGGTGTTCCATCCACCATGCGTGGAGCGTCTCGCCGTCTGGTGTGGGGATCCGGTGGTCGGCGTACGTCAGACCGTACGCGGCAGGTGTCTGCTGGATGTCGCGCCAGGGAAAGAACGCCATGCGCGGCTCAAGCCACCAGGCGAGCAGCTTGAGGGCTACGACGACGATGACGAGAGTAGCGATCGCGCCGCGCATTGCACAGCCTGAAGGGCTGGACTACTGGGACGATGTCCTCGTGGCGGCGCGTGAGCGCTTCTGTTTTTCCACCATCGCGGCGACGTCGGCGAGCAACTGCTTCGCGTCGTAGACGATGCCATCCTTGATCGTGTACTTCACGCCGCCGACCTGCTCGGGCTTGCCGGTCTTGTCGTTCAGCTTCAGCGCTCCCGTCCCGTACAGGACCTTGAAGTTCTGCAGCGGATTCTGGTCCACGATCACCATGTCGGCGAGCATGCCGGCGCGCACGGTGCCGAAATCCGGCGCCTTCCCCGTCGGTTCCGCGAGCGTCAACGCGCCGTTCATGGTCGCCGCCTGGATCACCTCCAGCGGGTGGAAACCGGCTTCCTGCAGCATCTCCAGCTCGTTGATGTACCCGAATCCGTAGGTCTGATAGATGAATCCCGAGTCGGACCCGGCCGTGACCCGTCCGCCCATTTTCTTGTAGTCGTTCAGCAGCCTGAACCAGACCTGGTAGAAGTTGCGCCACGCGATTTCATCCTCGGTCGTCCAGTAGAACCAGTAGGACCCGTGATTCGCACGGCTCGGCGTGTAGAAATCCATGAGCGACGGCAGCGTGTACCTGTCGTGCCAGTCGGCGTTGCGGAACTTCATCAGATCGCGCCCGGCGGAATAGATCGTGAGCGTCGGATCGAACACCGTCCCGAGCTTGAGATGCTCCTCGAGATATGCCTTCCACTCTGGACTGCCCGGGGCGTGGATCTTGTCCCACAGTCGCGCGACCTGGCCGAATCGCCATTGCTCGTCTGCCGCGTTCATGTCCACCGGCCAGGGCTGGACGACGTAGTCCTTGAGCAGCGATTCGAAATGACCGTAGAAATGCGTGACGGTGCCAAGACCCAGGCGCGCAGCCTTGATCGCATTCATCTGGGCGACGCCGCCCTGCTGCAGGTGCGCGGTGGATCCGAGACCGGTCTTCTTCGCTTCGTCCAGGAGCGCCGCCATGATCTCCGGACGGTCGGCGCCGACCTTCAGGCCGTCGATGCCGTT
>JACDCA010000703.1 GCA_013694635.1 Acidobacteriota bacterium
AGCGCGCGCTGGCGCTGACCTACAACGATCTGCTGGCGCGCCGTCACCCGTGCGGCGCTCACTTGTTTTTCGTGCTGTGTGCGGTTGATGCCTTCCGGCTGATGTGCACTTGAGCGCGGTGGTGCTGCCGGCGAAGGGGCTGGAGGCTGCGCCTGCTGCTGCCCAGTTGGTTCGGTCCGGATAGGTGGGCTGGTGACCGTAAACCGGTTGAGCATCAACGTTGAGACGAGCGCGATGGCCAGCGTCGCGCAGGCAACACCGAGGAACACGATGGGCTTGGTACGACGCGGCGGCGGGATGACCTGACCCGAAGGTCGCGCAGCGAGGGCTCGCGCGCTTTGATGCCGCGTCGAACTGGCGCGGGAGGATGGTCTGGGTTGGGTGCCAGAGGCGATCCGGGCAGAATGCAATCGTGTTTCGGCGTCCGGGTCGGTCGCCTCTTCGAGATCTGAGGCGGTTTCGAGAAGCCGCCTCCGCACAACAGCGAGGTCCTGACGCAGAGTTTCCAGGTCCTGATACCGCGCGTCGGGCTCCCGCGCCATTGCACGCTCGATCATGGCCGTGATGTCCGGATCGATTCCTGGAACCAGAGACTCGATCGGCACCGCGCTCGAATTGAGAATTTTGAAAAGCACGCCCGTCTCGATAGTGCCCGGGAACGCCATCTGGTTGGTGATGAGCTCATAGGCGACCACGCCTACGGAATAAATATCGGCGCGACGATCCACCTGCTCTCCGGCGAGTTGTTCCGGCGACATGTAGCTCAGCGTGCCGACGACATCACCCGCGCGCGTTATACCACCCCCACCCCCCCGCGCGATACCGAAGTCGAGGATTTTCACCAGGCCGGACTCGTCGCGCATGACGTTCGCCGGCTTGATGTCCCGATGCACAATTGCCGCGCAATGGGCATAGTGCAGACCAGCACAGAGGTCCTCGAGGATTCCCAACTTCTCCCAGACCCGGCCGACCGCGCGCCGGCTAAGGAGCTGCGCAAGCGTCTCGCCTGACACGTACTCCATCGCGATGAACGGACGATTGTCGTGTTCGCCGACGTCAAAAACAGTCACGATGTTGGGATGATGCAGGCGGCCGGCGGCCCGGGCTTCGCGCGCGAAGCGTTCGCGTGCCTCGGCATCGTCAAAGCCCTCTTTCAGGAACTTAATCACGACCAAGCGATCGATGGCAGGATCACGGGCGAGGTAGAGCGAACCCATGCCGCCGTGGGCAATGAGCCGCTCGACGTGATACCGCCCTACGGTTTCAGGCGGCTTCGTCATATTTCCATCGAACCTCGCTGGAGCACGGCGATGGTGCGGCAGTCTCGGTGCCCGTGAGTTACACAAGGCATTCCTGACGCGCTTTCTTCTGTTCCCTTACATCTTATCTACACCTGGCATGAACACCAACGGCGCGTGTATGCGCGTCGAGCCAGGGGCGGCGTCCTCCGCGGAAGCGCAGCAGGCGTACGGCCATCCGGGGAATATGCTTGGGACGTGGTGCGGGGAATCGGCGCAGACGATGTCCGAGAATCCCGCGTCGTACGCAGCCTCGAACACGGCGAGTTGCGCGGAACGGGAGGAGGAAGAGGAGGCGCACCCAGATCTGCGTCGTCTTTCCCGAAGAGCCGGCAAGGGTCGTGAATGGTGGACCACACGCCTGAGTTTCAGATGCCCCCACGTCGACCCTAACGCGCAAGGGCTACCGCGAAGGTTCATTATTGAACAGCGGCCGGCGATCCCGTGTGCGGCATACTTGAGATTCATGCGCGAGCCGATGATCGTGCGACTGACCAGATCCGCAGCCCGGGCCTGGTGGGACGATGATTGCGCCCGCCTCGGCGCGTCGCTTGCCTATTACACGTTGTTTGCGATCGCGCCGGTCCTGCTGGTCGCCACAGCGATTGCCGGCATGGTGTTTGGTGCCGAGGCCGTGCGCGGCGAGATTGTCGGCCAGCTCGATCACCTCGTCGGGCGCGAGGGCGCGCTCGCCGTGGAGAGTCTTCTCGAGGGCGCCAGCCAACGTCGCGCCGGCATTTTCGCTACCGTGATTGGCGGCATTACCTTCATCGTCGCCGCTACCGGCGCCTTCCTCGAGCTGCAGGTGGCGCTGAACACGATCTGGCGGGTGAAGCCCAGACCAAGCGGGCACTTACGAGCGTTCGTGATCGATCGGCTGCGCTCGTTCG
>JACDCA010000740.1 GCA_013694635.1 Acidobacteriota bacterium
GCGCGGCCGTCCAGCCGACGACGTTCTTGTAGATCGTTTCGGCGGCTCCCGTGTCGGATGTCATGAGCTGGTACCAGACCGGGCGCCCGAGCAGAGTTGAAGAGGCGGTCGTCATTGCAAATCCTCCTGAAATTCAGCAGTCGAGTAGTCTGCCACAGACGATCGGCGGGGGCATGACTTCTTCGCAAAAACACTGTGACCAGCGTTGTGACAAGTGGCGGAATCCCAGGCACCGCTAAGCGGGGACCGCGTCTTCCTCCGGCTCGGGCAGCTGCGTCTCCGATATGAGGTGTGTCCGCTCCTCGGCGAGCTGTCGCGCCACTGACAGCTCGAGGTCGCGCTGGTTCTGCTCCAGCTCACGCTCCCGCCTGCGCAGCGCCAGCTCCATTGCCCTTGCAGCGTCCAGCCGCATCGCCTGGTCCTTTAATCGACTGGTCGGACATGGGCCCACTCGACGCGCCTCCGAGAACGCTTTCGCCTTGTCGGGAAAGAACATGACGCCGAACTGGCACACCAACGCACCGCTGAACCCTCTATTGGTATCTGGACTACTCATCCTGGGCACTAGAGCGCGACAATCGTGACGCCTGGATTCGCCGGGTCCACCCTGAAGGTCCTGATAGACGAGATCCCCCGCAGGCGCTGATGCACGGCCGCTTTCAGTCGTCCGCCGCTTCGGCCGTGGATCACGCGCACTTCGGCGAGTCCGGCGAGCAATGCGATATTGAGGAACGCATCGAGCGCCTCGGCAGCTTCGGCTGCAGTCATGCCGTGGAGGTCGATTGTGTCCCGTGCGTGCGCGCGGACTGGAGGGCCAACCAGGTCCCCGGCTTTCGCTGCGTCCGGATCCATCGGTCGATGCTTGCGGTCGTCAGCGGTGCTCAGCAGGCTTTCGGCCAGCACCATCGAGCGTCCCTTGAGTTCGACGACATACCGTCCATTCGAGCGGACCTCGCGGACGACGCCTCTTCCGAGGTTTGCGACCTGGACGTGGTCACCAGATGTGAACGGCATGCGTTGTCGAATGACAGGTCACCACAGAGGCACAGAACCGCAGAGGAAATACAGCGGAAACACAAGGGGGAATTGGGAGTAAGATTCGGCGCCATCGCTAAGGAGGTCCACGTCATGCCGTTTTATCTCACTCGATTTAGCTACACGCCCGAAACATGGGCGCGGCTCATCAAGAACCCCGAGGACCGCCGTGGTGCGGCGCAACAGTACATCGAGTCGGTCGGCGGAAAGTTGCACGGCTTCTGGTACGCCTTCGGCGATCATGACGCCTATAACCTTTGGGAAGCGCCGGACAACGTGTCCATGGCCGCCGTCGCCATGGCGATCACCGCGGGCAGCGCGCTCAGCTCGTTTCAGACAACGCCGCTGCTGACCGTCGAGGAGACGCTGGCGGCGCTCGAAAAGGCCCGGGCGGTCAAATACAAGCCGCCGGGAAGTTAGAAACGATCATTGCGGATTCTCGGTGATGCTGTAAAGCACGAGCTTTCCCTGACAAGGGGCGAACCAGTAGTAGTTGATGAACTTCGCGCCTTTTGAATTAGCCCCCTCCCCCTGCACCGCACCGTGGCCCTGGCGAGCCTCGAGCTCTCCCGCGGCGCCGGGCTTGAGGAAGCGGTCGGCGAAAACCTCCAGGTCGGCATCGATACCTTCGAGCGCGCGGATGGCGGCTGCCTGTGTCGCGTCGAAGCCTATCGCCGCGAGCAGCGCAGTCCAATCCTTCTTCATCGCGGCGGCATGCGCCGCACCGTACGCCGCGGTCAACTGCTGTTCGGTCGGCGAGGGAGCAGAGGCATCGGCCTGTCGGCCCTGCATCCGGTCGTTCTCGCTGACCTCCTTGACCTTCGGGCTCGAGAGCGGGAGATCGAACTCGAAGCCGCCGCGTTCCTTGTGTCTGACGTCGCCGGCTACGCGCCCCTCGGCCTTCCGCAGCGTTGACGACCAGTAGTTGCCGCCCACTTCCTTCTCGCGCGAGCTGCCGCCGTACGGTTTTCCGCTCCCGAAGTAGTCGGATTTTCCGGCCGAGTCCAGCGTCACTTCGACCCAGCCGGCATCCCGCACCGCGGCGAGCGCGCGGGCCATCGTCGCCGGGCACGGCGAGCTGACAAGCAGCGACGAAGCGATCGGCTTGCTGACGACGTAGACGATCGTGCCGCCTGCGTCCGTCGGCCAGGCGATACCCTCCACGAGGTCGAACTTGCCGATGTTGACCTCCTCGAAGCGTCCCTTGACGGATGCCGGCGCCTGACTCCCCCGCTCGAGATCAGGCGTGTCTCCTTCGTCAGGGCTCTGACTACAGACAACACCGAAAGAAAGCACGACGCAAAGTGCAACGATCAGAGTTCGAGAGGTCATTGTGAGAGGTCCTTCCGTTAGTGAGATCATCCGGCCGGCCGCCATTGTGACACGGCGCCGGCGTGCCGGGACGAAGGTAGAATCTGCGCCAGGGGACTCATTTACATGAATCGACGGCTGCTCACTTCCCTCATCGTCATCGTCTTGGCGTGTGCGGCGTCCGCGGGGGCCCAGTTCCGCCGCGGGCTCTTCAGCGAGAACACCGAAATCACTGTCTACCCCCTCGAGCCGCCGGCGCTGCTGCTGCCGGCAGGAAGCGTTCAGGTTGAAGTCCGCAGCGCCAGCGGCGCATCTGCGCGCATCGTCGAGCGGATTCAGGAGCGGATCACGCGGCAACTGAGCGACAACGATTCGCGTCTTCGTATCGCCGACCGCGACGGCAAGGTGGTGCTGGTGGCCACCATTACGGAATGGAACGAGTCGCGGCGGAACAGCACGAAGTACGTCTCCGAAACGCGGCAGGTCGGCACAAAGGAAGTCATCAAGGACGGCAAGAAGAAGACGGAGCCGGTGTACGAGTACGGCCGCAACCGTCCATCGGTCGTCATCAATGCCACGGCGGGGCTCAGAGTCGAGGCGCGCACCACGGGCGGAACCGTGATCGCCGACGAGACCGCGCGTCATACGATCCAGGAGGAGTACCTGCTCGATGCCGGCCCGCCCTCGCGCGACGAGATCGAGGATCAACTCATCGATCGCGTCGTCCAGAAAGGCGCGGGGCGTGTCTCCCCCGGACGGGTACCCGTGCGCGTGCTGCTCGCGCGCAGTGACGATGTGGATCGGCTGAACGCGCTGGCGCAGAATCGGAAATGGGAGGAGTGGCGGAGCGCGCTGTCGAGCCTCACCCCGCATCGCGACGCCAAGCGCGACGCCTACCGGCTGCACAATCTCGCCGTCGCGAACGAGGCGGCGGCGTACGAGGCGACGGACGTCGAGGACTGGACCACGCGTCTCGGCCGCGCCGGCACGCTGATCGCGCAGGCCGCTGCGTCGAATCCGAAAGAGAAATACATCACAGAGGCGCAGGAACGGATCGCGCGCAGCGTCGCCAGCTATCGGCGGCTCGCGGAACTGTACAAAGGGATCGGGATGTCGTCGCTCGGCGCCGCAGCACCGCCCGCGCCGGCGCCGGCGCGACCGCCGGTCGAAACACCAGCATCCGCGGCATCAAAGTCCCCTGCCGCGGCGATGACCAATCAGGACGTGATCGATCTGCGTACAGCCGGGCTCGATGACGACAATCTGATCGCGGCGATCAAGGACGCGAAGGAGGTGCAGTTCGACCTCTCCCCCGCCGCCTTGAAAGCGCTGCTCGCCGGGAAGGTGTCGAACAAGGTGATTGTCGTGATGCGAAGCCGAACCCGGTAAGGCTTACATCTTCGCGGCGAGGATGTCGACGCGCTCGATGACCGGCGGTTGCGACAACAGCTCTGGCGCCTTGAGCGCGTCGTTGTCCCGACAGCTACTTCGTTTTCAGTTCCGCGAACCAGTTCAGCACTACCTGAATTTCCCGGCTCTCGACTGGCGGCGTCGCTCCGCGGAGGACGACCAGCAGGCGCTTGCCATCCCGCGTCACGTCGTAATTACGCACGGCCCCAGCCCAGCCTCCAGTGACTCCCTCGCGGCGCACCTCTCCCGTTCGGCTGAACGTGAACCGCGGGTCGGTCACGATGCTGAACTGGAGAAAGCCGGGACCGAAGGGGCTTATCACGAGTTCGCGCCCGTCGGCTGACCATGCTGGATGGACACCGGGATGGATCTGGTATCTCGCCCCAGTGGCCGGAAAGGGCTCGACATATATATGGACGTTGTTGGACGAAATAATGCCGTGATACGCCAGCCACTTCCCGTCCGGTGAGAACTCGCCACTCCCGGCACGGATCGGATCTGTCGCGGCCGGCGTATGAAACGGCCGGACGGTTCTATCCTTCAAGGACACGATGCTGATGGATGACGCCGCGGCTGTGCTGGTGATCCACATCGCCACCCACTGCCCGTCGCTGGACCAGCTCGTCGGGGCGTGCGCGGTTCCGACGTCCGCTTTCGTCAGGCGCGACGCGGCGCCCGAGATATCCGCGCTCTGAAGATACAGAGCGAGATCTCCTTCGCGGTCCGACTGGAAGACGATCTGCCGGCCATCCGGCGACCACAACGGATACCGGTTCTTGCCGCCGAAGGTCAGCCGGCGGATTGCGCTGGTGCCGGCGAGATCGTAAATCCAGATGTCTGCGTCGGTGTCGCTGCTCATCGTGACGGCGAGACGGGTACCATCCGGCGAAACCCGGGGCGTCTCGTAGCCGCCTGGCGGCAATGGGATCTCGGTGACCTTGCCGGCTCTGTCCAGGAATCCCAGACGACGTTCGCTGGGGCCTGTGAGAGCCCCGCCCTCTACATAGACGAGCGTGCCGTTGGGCGAGACCGCGAAATGGGACGCGCCCGTCAGTCCCGTGCGCCGCACACCCTCGAGCACCGGTCTCGCCGCTCCCTTCAGCGTCATCGTCGCGGCATCGAACGGCACCGCGAAGACGACCCCGCTTACTGCGTACAGCAGGTGGCCCGTGCTGGCGTAGCGCACGTCGCCGCCCCCATCGATCAGCACCCTCCGCTCGCCGGATCGCACGGAATGCGCGACGATCTTCGCCTTGTCCCAGCGTGTCTCATGCTGGCCGGAGGCGAGGGTGAAGATGATCCACTCGGCGCCCGGCAGCATCTGCGGCCCCTGCGCGATTTCCCCGGCGCCGACTTTGATGATCGTCTCGAGGTTGCCGCCGTCGGCCGGTATGCGCGCGATACCGGCGGGCCCTTGAGCCACAAGGAGCGTATCGCCGCTCCAGTTCACGCCAAAGGGGTTCTGCAGCGTGGCAAGCGTCGATGGACTTCCCCCCCCGACACCGATTCGCCGGAGCGCGCCGTCGCTGTAATACACGATCGACTGACCATCGGGGGAAAACACCGGACCCACGGCGCTCCCCGTGGCACCTGACCCGGGAATCGCTTCCGCACGGGTGCTGTTCACCTCCCGCAGATACAGCTGCCGGTTGGCGACGAACACGATCCGCTGGCCGTCGGGAGAGACCGCGACGACATGCCGGCCAGGATTCGAAAACTCCACGCCCTCCGCCAGCGGTACGCTGAAGCGAACGACCGGCGGCGGTGGTGGTACGGGCCGGAACAGCTTGAGCGCCGCGACACCACCGACGACGAGGGCCGCGACGATTGCTGCCGCGATCGCCGGAACGAACCACCGGCTGCGACTGACGACAGGCGAAGCAGCTGGAGCCTGGTCGGCGGGAACGGGACCCAGTGCTTCCTCGAGCTCGAGCCGCGCGTCCGACATGTCGGCGAGCCGCTGCTTGCGTTCTTTCTGCAGGCAGCGCGACAACAGCCGCCTCACGGCCGGCGGAGTCCCCGCCGGCAACGCACTCCAATCCGGATCTTTCGTGAGGATGAACGCCAGCGTGTCGGAGACTTCGCTGCCTTCGAAGGCGCGGCGGCCGGTGAGCATCTCGTAGAGCACGACGCCGAAGCCCCAGACGTCCGCACGCTTGTCGACCGGCTTGCCGCGGGCCTGTTCCGGGGCCATGTATGCGGCAGTCCCGAGAATGACGCCGAGCTGGGTTGCGGGGCTGGTCAGCGTCGGCGACAGCAGGGCGGATGATGAAAAACCGGAGGGCGGCTCCGCGAGCTTTGCCAGCCCGAAATCCAGCACCTTCACCGTGCCATCGGTGCGAATCTTGATGTTGGCCGGTTTCAGGTCGCGGTGAACGATCCCCAGTTCGTGTGCGCAGTCGAGGGCGTCGGCGATCTGCCGGGCGATCTGGATCGCGTCGTTCAGCGGCAGCGGTCCGCGCGCGATGTGTACAGCGAGGTCGTCTCCCTCGACGAGCTCCATCACCAGTGCCGGCCTTTCAACCTCACCCGGCCTTGCATTGTCAGCCGGCGCCTCTGCGATGCCGTAGATCTGCGCGATGTTCGGGTGATTGAGGGAGGCGAGAACCTGGGCTTCGCGCTCGAACCGGGCGAGGCGTTCGGGATCCTCGGCAAACAGCGGCGGCAGGATCTTGATGGCGACGTCGCGATTCAGCCGCGCATCCCGCGCGCGGTAGACCTCGCCCATCCCTCCGGCGCCTATCGGAGCGATGATTTCGTAGACTCCGACGCGGCTCCCGGGGGTCAGCGGCATGGTTACATTTTCGCCGCGAGGATGTCGACCTTCTCGATCACCGGCGGCTGCGACAGCAGCTCCGGCGCCTTGGCCATCAGCGCCGCCGCTATTTGTCCGGCGAGATGCGCCTGTCGCCCGGTGTCGTCGGCAAACGCATCGAAGATGCCGAACGTCGTCGGGCCGACCTTCAATGCGAACCACACCGACGTCGCTGGCTCCGCGTTTGCGAGCGCGAGCGCGCTCGTCAGCAGGTTCGCGACTTCCGCTTCTTTACCGGGCTTGGCTTCGAGTCGAGCGAGCAATCCAACATGCACCATGACGACTGTCCTTTCGAAGGAGGGACTCCCATCATGTCACGTCCGCACGTCATACAGTCTTGTCCGTGGGAGTCGCTGTCGGAACCCGTTTCGGCGCCTACGAGATCGTGAGCTCTCTTGGTGCCGGAGGAATGGGCGAAGTCTACCGGGCGCGCGACACGCGGTTTGAACCGGGACGCACGTCGAGTTATTTGACGGTAATCATCCACACATCCGACTCCGCTGCCCGGTATGTGTAGTAGATCGTCTTCTCGTCGCGCGACAGTCCGACGCTGCCCAGGTTCGGCTGCGGCACCGAGAACACGTCCTGCACCTTTTTCGTCACGCGGTCCACTATGTGGAGCTTGCCATGGTGCGAGAACAGCAGGCGGCGGTTGTCGTTCAGCCAGAGCGGCCACTCGCCGAAATCGGTGAGCCAGTCGATGCGATCCGTGCCGATCTCGTGGACGGCGATGCCGGCATGTGACAGATCGGTGAGGTGCTTCTGCCCGGCGAGGCGCGATCCGTCCGGCGACCACGACCAGATCTCGAATGTCTCGCTCGGATTCGGAAGCGCGGGCAACAGGATCGCCTTCTGCTGGTCCCAGGGCTTTGCCGTCTCGAAAATGTAGGCCGCGTTCGGAGCATGACTGGAGTACGCCATTCGCTGGCCGTCCGGCGACCATACCGGGTAGTGCGCGCCAGGGCTGTGCGTCAGCTGCCGGAGCTCGCTGGCGTCAGGCTTGATCGTCCAGATCTCGTACTGGCCGGTCCGATCGGAATAAAAGGCGATCTGCCGCCCGTCAGGTGACCACCGCGCCGCGCGGTCCTTATGCGCATCGTCAGTCAGCTGCCGGATCCCGCTGCCGTCCGCGCGCGAGACGAAGATGTCTTCCTGCTTGCCGGTCGAGTTGAACGCGAGGTGCGCTGCGTCGGGTGATGGATCCGGCTGGGCGACCGGCCGCGAGCCGCGCGTGATCCACCGTGCCTCGCCGGCAGGCTTCCCCGTGGTCGGATC